>CAZNCO010000074.1:0-11856 GCA_964571345.1 uncultured Ohtaekwangia sp. | reverse complement strand
ATCATTATTAGCCAAAAAAATGCGTTTGGCCAAGTTTGCATCACCTGCGCCATAAGATCTCTTCCAAATAGCGTCGAGTGTGTTCTTGTTCAATTTCGTTAAGAACATATCTTCATATTTTGGAGGCTGCGGATTCAAAATCTGACCTACTACAAAATAGCTTCCGGTAGTATTAGATCTTACAATGCCCATTCCTTTTAGTTGCTGGTTCAAGTTGTAATTGTCTTTTGCAACTGCACTTGCGCTCGCTCCATCCGGACCAACCGAAATAACCAACAAACCGGATTTACCTCCCTGTATCGTCTCACCAGTAATTACGTAACCACTGTCTTTGCCAGAATTATCTTTAATAGCTGCGATGGCATACGCCCTGCAACTTTTTGGAGTCTGAGAGGAAAAATCCTCGGGGAAAAAATTCACGCTAAGCTCATTACCGTATTCGTCTGTTTTAATAAGCTTGATGCGGTAAGTACCAGTCGAGGAGAAAAAGGTATTCGCCAAAATCATAAATCCCTTGTCACTGGTCTCCAGCATGGTCTGGGCTTCGTCCGGGTTCCCTCCATTAAAGTAACGAATGAACGTAGACGGCTTCCCCACCGTAACGCCACTTTCCTTCGTACAAGACGAAGAAAGTGCAACAAGGAAAATAAGAATTATAAGAGTAGAATTCCTGATCATTTTCTTTTGAGCTTGATGGGATTGAAGTACGGATATATAAAGCCAATGTTAGCTGTCAAATTAGCCGGGTAATAATTAGACGGAACATAATTGTAATCGAAAGCTGATTGAGGTACGCTGCGCGAACTTGCTTTAATGGGGTTCAAGAGGGCATACTGAATCCTAACTTCCGCCAACAAATAAATCGCTCCAAACTTATATTTAAGACCCGCCAATCCGATTGCAGTAGGAACTAATGTTTGATAACTTTTACTCATATCAACATCCGGCCCGCTCACAACACCTTTACCTTTATCTCGGGTTAAAACAAGAGTGTTTGTGCCTGACAATAAGTAACTCACACCGGGGCCAAGTCCAACATAGGTAGTGAGTGTTTTGTTATCTTCTCGACTCATGCGATACTGCAGAATCGGGTTGATGTCAAGCCATGATTGTTTAATAGTAGCTTGAAGATCGGCCACACTGGTCGATTGATCAACGTCTGATGCAAACATGGTTCCGTTGGAGTACCCAAAGGTTCGATTAGTAAAAAAGGCTTCAGGTACAAACGTCACCCTTCGCAAGAATTTACTCTTTGACTTTTGAAAGAACTCCTTCTCAAAAGAAAGCCCTACCTGAAAACCAATGCCAATAGAATACTTGCCGTTCCCCTTCGCGGCATCGGACACGTAGTAAACTTCAGATAGCATTGGTGCAGTGCTGTTCACCCCAAATTTTAAACCTAAACTAAAAACAGGTTTGGTTCGAAACGTATGATACAATGCAATGAACTCAGCCGGATCAACATCTTTGTTAGGTTCAAAAAAATGATCAGTCTGAAGGAGCTTCTGCATGGTTGTGTCAGCAGCCTCGGGCTCTTCCAGGTAGATGTGTGCAAGGGTCAGTAGCTTGTAGGCCTGAACCTGTTGGTCTTTCGTAAACTCATTACCCTGAAATCCTTTTCTTAGTAAATCAGGCAGTTCATGCAACCGTCCTTGTTCGTATATAGATTGCGCTAGCCTTAAACGCTGAGCGCCACCTTGCTGGGCGAACAGCGACACAGAAAAACAAAAACAACAAATAGCAAGAGGTAAAATTTTTCGCATCATTTTTATTTGTTGTTAAAAGGTAAGTTTGAACAAGTAGGTAAACGAGGAATTCCCTCCCCAACATAAATCGTCCACTCTTCCTGACTCATATTTCTCTTGGCATAGGAGCATAGTTTGCCTGCCATTCCGGTCATCGTTGTCGGCCATACGTGAATCGTATAATCCACATCTCCTCCGCTGTTTTGAATGATACTATGGATACCCGCCATAATCTGGGTATCATCCGGGGAAAATGCCATACTCCACACCCAGTCGTGATCACTCAATACGTCTGGCAATTCATTCAGCTTATCAAGATTCCATAGACGCATCGTCTTATCTTTACTTGCTGTAGCTATAAATTGTCCGGAGTGACTGAATTTAATCTGTTCAATGTGAGATTTGTGACCGTTTAGTACCCTACGAACAATACCGGCATTGGTTACAATTCTAACGTCCCCACGCTCATCACCGATCATCACTTCGTTGCCCTTGGGCACGAAGGCAACCGTGAGAATATCATTACCATTTAAGATGCTGTAAGAATTGGCAATAAAATTATTCTTCACCTCCCAGAAATAAAGATTTCCTTTCACTCCTCCCCCAACAAGTTTAGAACCATCCGGGCTTAGATCTATCGATGTGATTTTTTCTTTCGCGGCAATCACCTCTTTAGCAGTATTCAAATCTGAATACATGATACTCTTTCCCGAATTGCTTCGTGCAAAGAAACCCTTGTTGTCAGGCGTGAAGCATAAATTTTCTACGTCTGAAACAAAACCAGTTATTTTCTTCGGAGCACCTTTAGGGTTTTTAAGATCGAATAAGTAAACATAATTGTTGTTTCGATCAGCTGAAAAAAGACCGCCAGCCACAAGGAAGTTGCCATCATTGCTGATGTCCATCGAATAAATCTGGTAGAAGGGCAGTTTCTCAATCGGGTCAATAAACTTAGCTATCGTATCAGCTTTCCAGCCACCGGCATTGTCACGGGTCCATTGCAATAATTTACCATCGCTGCCACCAGAATAGATTGCATTGTTTTTTACGCTCGTTGCCAAAGCTCGAGCTGCATTGTTATGACCACCCAAACTTTTTGTCATGGGGTCCTTCAGTTGCTTGAGGGCTCCAAACAATCCATTATAAACCTCATCGCTGAATTCGTAGCCGGCAAACTGTGTGTTAAAATTATACGCCTGTTGTGCCAGCAATGCTCTTTGCTCAGGATCATTTAAGTCTTTTGATTTAAGAGCGATGGCTTTCGCTAACGCGAGATAACGCTGTGTCTCCGCTTCCTTTTGAGCTCTTCGCGCATCTTCAGCACTCTTATCTGCTTCCTTTTTCCTCTGCTCTGCGATCAATTGTTGACGTTTAGCCTCAGCAGCGCTCTTGGTTGCTTTTACCTCATTTGCTTGAGCCAATTTTCTTTGTTCCTCGGCAATCGCTTGCTGTCTCCTAGCTTCTTCTGCGCTCTGCTCAGCTGCCGCCTGAGCCTTCTTCGCCTTTTCAGCTTCAACATTTGCACGTTCGGCTTCCCGTTGTGCCTCAATTGATTTTTCATTGGCTATCTTCTCTTGTGCCAATGCCCGATCGGCATTCTCCTTTGCTATACCTTGCTGAACAAACGCATACACCAAAGCGATCAATGCAAAACCTGTGATGATACCGAATACAATGGCAGTTGTACGCGCGCGTTCAAGTTTGCGTTTCTGCTCAAGTTCCTTAATCCTTTGCTCCGTCTCGAATTCCTTTTTGGAATACTCCAAAAAGATCATCGTACGCTCAAAGGCCGGATGGTAACGTTGTCCCCAAACCAAAGTCGGTTTGTGTTTTACTTGCCAGTTGAGGGCCAATTGCAAATCCGGTGGCCTCCACAAGCCCGCCTTGCCTACCTGGTACATGTTGGCTGCTTCCGCCAGGCGCAAATACATTTGCACAGCGTCTGCTTCATCATCCACCCAGTTTTTCAATCGCACCCAGATACGCATCAAACTCTCGTGCGAGATATCCACCATCGACTTGGGGTTGAGTGGTGTGCCATGTGCAGGTGTTAATAAAGATCTTCCGGGCTCCCGGAATTTCTCCAACACCTCAATCACATCCGCCTCACTCACATCGCATATCGAAGCGATTTCATTCAACTTGGTAGGTCTGCGAATACCAAAGTTCTCACCACGTTTCTCGGTGATAGCCTTGAACATTACTTCGCAAATATGTTTTTGCTCTTCGTCCAATTCATCATAGGCTTCATTGGCATGCATCGAGAGCGCTTCGCTCATCGTACCAATGGCCTCGTAATGCTTCAGGTCTAGAACTTCATCTTCGTAATCCTTATAGCGCGCCCAGTAACTCCAGGTGCGCATGAGCGCGTGCTGAAGGATCGGCAATTGGTCGGGATTATCTCCCAAATCATTCAGCAACTGCTGCACCAACCTTGGCGCAATCTTTGCATTACCAACCGCCACCGGGCCTTCAATCGCTCTGCGCTTCTGATCGCGCGTCATTTGCGGAATCAGATAGTGGCTGTCGTTAATTTTTCGGGTTAGCTCCGGGAACTGCGCACAATCTCCGATAAAATCAGAGCGCATGGTGATGGCAACATAAATCGGAGAGTCTTCATAGTTCACGGCTTCCATCAACAGGTTGATGAATGCCAACGATTCGTTAACCGAATTCGGATCAGTGCTATCTTTAAATCTGAAAAGTTCCTCAAACTGGTCAACGAGGATGAGGTAATTAATATCCTCAGATTTTCTGAACTGTTGAATCGCTTCTACAAGTCCAAGAGAACTACTTCTGAGCAACGTAGAAACGATAGTGCGCTTGATCTTTTTGTCTTCAGGGTCTGCGTAATTGTAGTCCTTGGAAGTTTTTAAAAGAGCTTCCGCAAGATTATCAATTGGCCCGCCACCTGGACGTGTCACCACGACTTCCCAGTTAGGGCTTGCATCGGTTAAGAATCCTCCGTACAAAATAGGAAGTACCCCGCAATAAATAAAGGATGACTTACCACTTCCTGAAGGACCTATCACACCAACAAAGCGACTCTTGGATAGTTTGAGGAGCACTTCATCGCTCTGGCCTTCCCGGCCAAAGAACAAATGACTCTCTTCAATCTTAAATGGCCTAAGTCCGGGAAAAGGGTTGGCTGTTCCGACCACGGAAGGCGCACCTTGCATTTCTTCAACCTGCTGGCTCATAATTTTTAAGGATTAAATTCTTGTAAAAAGCTTTTCAAATTCTCCATCGACTTACTTGAGTCACTTGGAATTACCGTTATGTTCTGACTCTTATAAGTATCAATATTTCCAGACCCCATCAGCGCTTTCGCGATGATAGGCTTGTTTCTGCCAAAACCAGGAGCTTTCAATAGATCGAGAAGCTTCATGCGAACCCACTGATCGTTTACTTTACCTTTGAAAACAATGGCTCCATCGAACGACCGCAGATTGTCAATATGTTTTTTTCTCACCTCCAATAGCTCACCTTCAAAAGCCGGAGTCAAAACATTGAAGCCGGACTTTTCAAGTGCCTCTTTAATGGGGGCAACTTCTGTCATATCAATTTTGTCGTGAACGAGGTAAATAGATTTGCCACCGGTATTTTCAAACCCTCTTCTCTCACCTACATCCATCAATTCTTCCCGCATGATATTTTTAAAATCTTCCAGTGGATTCTGCAATATCTCGGCACCTTCCTGAGCTTCAGTATCTCTTCTTAGCGTATCAATAAATGCCTTCTGACGATCGCTTGCATTTTTGAGATTTTGAGCAATCCAGATCAACCTCGAAAAATCTTCCTTGTTCTGGCGCTTAGCCAGTGCCGTCTCTGACGCAATTCTGTTCTGGATATCCACTACTGATCGATCTCCGCCTTCGGGTATCTCGCCATAGGCGCTTCCGATCAAGTGGATAGAGAGTGAGCATTCCTCAATGTCTTTCTTCACTTCACGTTCCAGATCCTCAACGCGCGTGGGCAGGGAGTGATTTGGAAGAACAATAAATCCATACCGCTGTAATTCTCTGCGAATGATATTTCGCTGTACAGAGAGATCGTGCCCGGTTTCTGCCAGGTAAATGGTTTTCCTTTTAAAAACATTCTTCAATCCTGTCACCTTCGATTCACCTGCTTTCATTGCCAACAGGGCTTCGTGTATATCATAGGCGAGGTCAACCAGCTTCATCCAGTATTGCTTCTCAGCCTCCTGGCTAAAAAAATCAGAATACTCTTTCATCTGCCCCGTTTCTGCATCGAGCTGATACATTTCATAACCAATCGCATCGCGAAGCCTGGGAGGTTGCTCCTGAAGGGTAAGAGGTGCCTTCAACACCTTGAACACCCGATTTACTTTTGACGCGGAAGTATTCTTATAAAATGTCTCAACCAAATCAAGGCAACGACCAGATTGAATAAAATCACGCGTAAGCACCGCTACTAAAATCGCAGCATTATCGAGCGCAGGCGCTGTAGCTGTATCAAATTCCGATTTAATAACAACTACAGGTTTGGTACCCAAAACCTGAAGCAACATCAATTCGAGAAATTTTTTGAATTGAGTAACCCATCCTTGTTCACTCTTTTTGGATGCCTCGTTGTCTTTTTCTGCAAAGGTGATTAGTACATCTATTTCTGCCATAAGCGTCTGATTAGGCTGGTTGTTTAGTTCCTTTGGTTACGTTATAAATTAGTCCCTGAGCAAGGTCGTGGTGAAGCGCCATCACAAAATAGAAATCCACCAACTCTATTTTAAACAACACGGTGCGTTCGGTTGCTTCCACCTCGGTGATCCGGGGAGGTTTTCCTTCCTGGAAAAACTCTCCATAAACTTCTCCTCTTTTCAAAACCTGAACCTCCTGCTGTTCATATTTAAGTTTAGCCTCGCCTGAAGAACGGATCAGAATAGGCGTTTCGTTCGGGTTAACCATAAACTTGTCGCGCGTATTCAGGGTGATCGGCATAATCTTATCAGAGAGATCACTTAATATTTTTCCTGAAATCCGTTGAAAGGCTGGTACTTGCTTGATGTACATTACCATTTCAATGGCGAGGAAGAATCTATCATCCAATCCATCCAGCAACTGGTTGTTTTCAATCGATGAATCGAGAAACTTTTTGTCGCGGTAAGGAAGGCGCTCGGAAATAGTTTGATATGCTTCTTTGTCCTTGTTATAAATTACCCACGCGGTGGTCTCCTGCAGCAATTTGTCTTGATTAAACATCTGGCTAATCAAGCCTCGGCTTACGCGGAAATTATCCAAATACGCAGTAACATGAACCGCACAGGCTTTCGTCCACCGATTATTATAATTGAAATCGCGGTTGAGAATGTAATTGATTGTCTGAATCGTATTGTAACGCTCGCGCGGGAAAAACACTTGCAACGCTTCAAGTTTCGCGGAAGTCTCCGAATCGTCAAGTAATGGAATAAGTTTGGGCTTCAAGTCCTGATCAACAAACAAGTCCAACAATTCCAATGCATACTGAATACTATCCGGTGTACCGGCTTCAATATTTTCCTTCACTAGCTGCACCGATTCTGGCTCGTACAACAATGACAACAACAATGAAATGTGGTCATAATTATCACGAATCTCCTCTTTCAAGGCTCCGCGTAAGAAATCATAGATCGGCTCTTCCGGTATCTCGTCAAGGGCGGCCAGGTTCCACAACGTTTTGCTCATTTCCGTATCGAGCAAATCCTTTACCGCCAATCCTTCGCGACCCGTAGCACGATAGTTGATAAACCGAAGCGCATACAAAATCTGCTTTACAATTCGCTTGTCAGGATAGTCTATTTTTTTCCATAACAATTGAAGCCCTTCATCGCCACCGATATGCCCAATGATTTGAATCAACTTCACCATCACCAGTTCGCTCTGCCCCGACTTATGAAAAGAAGCCTCCAGGTGCTGAAGAGCCGGTGTACCCGCCTCTTTCAATGCCGATGCTGCATGATGTGCATATAAAGGTGATGAAAACAATTCGATGAGCACCGACCAAGTCTCCTGCCTCTTTACTTTGCGCGCAGTAATAAGAGCCTCCGTTCTTACCTTCGGATCAGGATCGCGTAACAGTTCAAGCAGAATAAAGATGGTCTTGTTATTGGTAAGCTTGCGCATGAACTTCGCAGCCAGCATGCGGTCACTTTGCTTCACCGACTTGCTCAACTTCATTAACTTATCAGGAGAGATGGAGAGTAGGTCGCTGTCTTCTGCCTGCCCAGCTGCTTGTGACGCTAACCCTTTCACTTCGTTCTTATCAGGAGCTACAAGCCCTAATTCCTGAATTTTATCAAGCGCAAACTGTCTCACTCGCTTTATCTTACTTTCGGTAAGCTGGATGATTGATGACTCAAATAGCGCAGGCTCAAGTTTTTCCATCAATTTCAGCCCGTATATCACCTTGATCTCGGCATCGCTCTTCACTTCTTTATCGAGAACAGTATCAAGCGTATATTCTTTCACCACATCTTTTACTACGGCAGCTTTGTTTTTAACAAGCGAGTCTTGCAACGTATCACGATATCCATAATACATCCTGTTTGCCACAAAGTACCATATCACCATTAACACGATAGTAAAGGCAGTGATCCATAATAAATCAAAAGCCGGAAACGAGTTGATTAATACAATCAATCCTCCGGCAACAGCGCTGGCCAATGCAAAGACAAAGCCTTCAATCTTCGTTTGAACATCAATTTTGATTGACTTATCTATTGGAACATAATAGAATTTAAAAATCGGGGTATCCAACGCATCGCGAAGCGAATTGATAAATAGCTTACTCATCGCAATGGCAATAAAGAAATAGATCACGGCCCCTTTCCCAGCCACAGCTGGATCAAATCCAAAGAAAAAACCAAGGGAAAGAGCTGCAACCGTAAATATCAATAGCACTGCTGGAGTGACGATCATGGCTACCCGCAGTCCATAATCTTGTGCAATCCGATCAGTGGCAAAGGTGGTAAAGAGAAACCCAAAAATTACGATAGTCGCTTCAAACAAACTCAAAAAAATCGGGAGAGCTTCCGAACCCGACTTATACTGAACCACAGTTACATTATAAAAAGAATAATCAACAAATCGAAGAGCCGTTAAAGAAATGATGATGAAGGCTGTCATCAATAAAATGTATCTATTGGTAAGAAATCCAATAAGTGATACCTTCTTAATGTCAGATTCCTGAAAAGCTGCTGTCTTTCCTTTGCCGAGATAACGACTGCTCAGAAAAAGGAAACAAATAAAATATCCAATGATGCTTCCCAGTCCGACTGTAAAAAGAGACTCTGTTTCTAAAACGTTTAACGCTAACAATACTGGTATGGTGAAGAACGCAATAATAGAAGCTATATCTGTTCCTATATCCACGCTACCAATCAATCGCTTTCCTACCCGCACGTTAAACATCCTGTTAAAGGCTCCCCAGAACACCAACTGAACCATGAATGTAAGCGGTAGGATGAGCGCAAAACCCACGAAATACAAACTCTTAACATCCGATACAAAAGCTTCCCCGAATTCAATAAAGGCAGTAAGCCCGATCGCCAGGAGCAGGTTTATGATTGCAAGAGCTGAAAACGGAATCCGGCCTTGAAGTGTATTGTAAAGGATTGTGAAAATCATGCCTATACCACCCGAGGCAAGCAAGGCAATGGGTATCCATTTCTTTTCGTCTGTGTAGAAGTTCAGAAACAATGTTTGGGATGCTACCGACACGGTTGCTAAAAACAAACCCATCAAGAAACTCATGATCAGAAGAAGGCCAACTGGGCCTTGCTCGTCATTTTCTACATCGAGCATATTCCAAAATCGGTCGAGCATGATGTTTGGGTTTTTGGGTTAAAGGGATAAAGATTCAACATTTTACCGAAAAAAACAATAAACCGCCACTTTGAATAAAGTTAGCATCTACTTAAATTTTAAATGATTAGACTAAACGCAACAAAACCTTGCATGCAGCTTGGCGAAAATTTCTTCTTTCGTAAGTTCGTACTCGAATCCATATTATCAGTATATGAGGCTTTCGTCTGAACTTGCAAAACAAATCAAATCAATGCGTAACCGATACATCATTTTACTATTGTTAACCCTTTGCTACGCCTCTTTGGTAGCCCAGGACAAGAAAAAACTGGCCGAAGCCCAAAAGCTTTTTCAGATCAGGAGCTATGACAAGGCATTACCCCTCTTTCTGGAGGCAACTCAATCCGGAGTAAACGATCCGCTTGCTTATTATCAGGCTGGATTCTGTTATTCAAAATCAGAAAATACGGATGATCAGGTAAAAGCCATCCCCCTCTTCGAGAAGTGCCTGAGTGGCGGAACCGGCATACCTGCTACACTTAAATACGACCTCGGGAGTCTTTATTTAAAAAACGAGCAAATCGACAAGGCTCTTACCCTATTTAGTGAATACAAAAACGCTAACAAAGCAGATAAAAAGATTTCGGCATTGGCGGATAAGCAAATTGAAATCACCCACAATGCCGCTGCCTTGATGTCCGTACCGCGCAATTTCTCGGTTCACTCATTCCCTGGATCGGTGAATACTTCCTTTACGGAATACAACCCTACCGTGTCGGCAGATGAAAGTGTAATCGCCTTCACCGCTTTACGTCCGAACACTGGTCGAACACGATCTGGCGACAAATACATTGAAGAGATCTACGTGTCTTATAATAAATCTGGCAGCTGGACCGAACCAACCGTTATTCCGATCTCGTCTGACTATAATGTGGGAACTGCTGGCATCTCGCCTGACGGGCAAAAGATGATGGTGTTTATTGGAGGCGCTACAGATCCGGGAAGCCTTTATCAGATTTCAAAGGATGGTGAAGGCTGGACAAAACCGAGTCTGCTTGCTGGAAACCTGAATTCACCAGCCATGGAGACAACGTGTAGCATTACGCCTGACGGAAAGACGATCTACTTTGCAAGTGATCGCCAGGGTGGCAGAGGTGGCCTTGACATCTGGAAAGTTGACATGAAGGATGGGAAATGGGGTACCCCGGTTAACCTTGGTCCTGAAATCAACTCCAGCGACAACGAAGATGCACCTTTTATTCACCCCGATCAGCACACTTTATTTTTTACCTCGGATGGACACCGCACCATGGGCGGAAGAGACATATTCAAATCAACACTTATCAACGGAAAATGGTCAAAGCCTGAAAACATGGGCTATCCAATCAATACCACTGCCAACGACAATTATTTTACACTATTAGCCGATGGTAAACGTGCCTACTTCTCGTCTGACCGAAAGGGAGGAAAGGGCGCTCAAGATATTTATTACATCGACATGCCAGCGAATTCATCTTCGATCCCACTTACCATGATCAAAGGCAAAATTCTGAATGCCGAAACCGGCAAACCAATGCCTACAAAAATGTACGTGGTTGATAAAGACACAAAGAAGGAAGTAGAGTTTGTTTATGACCCAGACCCGAAAACAGGGGATTATTTGATTATCCTCCCTCCTTCCAAGAATTATGACATCATTATAGAGTCCGATGGATTTCTTCCCTATACATTGAATGTCAACATCCCCAACCAAACTTACTTTCATGAGCTTTATCAGCAAATCATGCTGAAAACGATCAGGCAATTTGATGTGGTAGTCGGGCAGGAAGTATCAGTAAAAAATGCATTTTATGATACCGATCAGGATGCTAAAAAGGATTTGAGAAAAGAGCATGAAGCCAAGTTGGTGAAGACAGGCTCTGTTGATGCCTACGATATGATGCTGGATCTCATTGCATCAGATGATAAAGAAGGAATTGCTTACCTGGTGAGCTTAATTGAATCGTCCGATCCAGTAGAGAGCGTAAACTTTAATGAGAAAGAAAACTCAAAACTTGAAGTAGCCACCCGCACATATTACTACGATGAGAGTGACGAAAGCAAGTTTGAACAAAAGCAGGTAGAAGGCAAAACAGTATTTTCGTTGCCTACAATGATTGTAACCGAGGAGGCGAAAAAGCAGAAAAGCGAAGCCCCCAAAATTATTTACGACAAAGCATTGCTCGCCAAGTTTGTTAAAATATTTTTTGATCAGGGAAAAAATGATCTGAAACCTCAATACAATCAGCAACTCACTGATATTATGCAGGTGC
>CAZNCO010000073.1:0-11857 GCA_964571345.1 uncultured Ohtaekwangia sp. | reverse complement strand
GTGTTTGCCACGGCTTAAAAATTCGGCTAACCCGTCTATCGTTTTGTTTTCAACCGTGGCTGTACAAACCGGCTTCCCCTTTCACTCACTGGTGTCTTCATCAAAAGGTGCAGTAGAGGGATTAACCAAAGCACTCGCGGCAGAGTTTGCACCTAAAGTGAGAGTGAACTGTATCGCACCTTCTATCACAAACACTCCGCTGGCCGCTGCACTGCTTAGCTCAGAAGAAAAAAGAGAAGCCAATGCGCAGCGTCATCCGCTTAAAAAAATTGGCAGGCCCGAAGATTTGGCTTCGCTTACTGCATTCTTGCTTTCTGAAAAATCAGGTTGGATTACCGGCCAGGTGTTGCATGCTGATGGGGGCATTTCCAGTTTGAAGGTATAATAGAATAAAATGCGTTGGGGACGCAGCCGAATAAAAGCTAAGCAGTGTCCCGATAATATCCCGAGGCAATCCCTGCAAAGAGTGCTCTTTCAATGCAAGAAAAGACAGGTACGAGACGGCAAACACAGCGCGATTTTCTAGCTGGTGGGAGCTGGTCAAATACTTTTGATGGAGGGGTTAAGGTGCCCACGAGTTGCGATCAATGATAGGATTCGAGTGGTCATCGTTCAATGATAATGTTTTGTTCATTGCAGTGCATTGAATTGCACGATGTGTTGACCTGATCTCTTGATTTCCTGACCAAGTCATTTCCAATAAAATAGAAATGTTGTTTAAAATAACTTGGATCATCGCAGGTGCAATTAAAATACTCGCACAAATCAACTTTTAGTGAATCGCCAGAAGTGTCAATTCTATTTAAGGATGTCCTCGAACATACATCTTGATATATATCCGAGAATATGTAGTTAACATGTTGGTAAAAGCTGCCATTAATATCAGATTCCCAACCATCTTCATTTTTGAACGCCACCGAATAAACAATCCAGTTATTACGGGTCTTCAGCGAAATTACTCTAGTGATTTGGTATGAAGAGTTACTATTGCCTTTTAATAAACTTTCAAAGTGTACATTGAGCTTTTGGATGATGTCATCAGGAAACATTTCATTGCTTGCGGAATATTCGCCATCAATTTTTAATTCTTTTTTGCTATTGTAGTCTTTAAATGATTTAAGAATTTTAGAAAAATGAAGTGTGTCGTGACTGATTTGATTCCTATTAATTTGTTGCTCCCGGCTGGTTTCCGATTGTTCCTGATCTGCCTTTTTACTATTGAAACAACTCAATAAGACGGATACGATGAAAATCAATGATAAAGACTTCATGAATTCAATTTGGTAAATCAAAAATAGGCAAGTTTGGATATTTCTCTGTCATTAGAGCCAATCCACTTTAGCATGCGCGAGCGTTTTACGATTCATATTAGTGTATAGAATACCCAGCTCCCTTCACCGCTCTTCCCGCCATCACACCTGTGTGAATACCATCACGTAAAACAATCTTGCCATTCACAATTACATGCTGAACGCCACTCGCATATTGATGTGGGTTTTCAAACGTGGCATTATCGCGGATAGTGGTGGGATCAAACAAAACAATATCAGCATAGTTGCCTACTTTCAAACTGCCGCGCTTTCTGATTTTTAAATTGGAGGCAGGTAACGAGGTGAGCCTGCGTATGCCTTCTTCCAATGACATCAGTTTTTCTTCACGCACATATTTGCCAAGAAAGCGCGCGAAGCTTCCGTACTGGCGTGGGTGAGCGCCATTGTCAGTGAAGGGTTTTTCGGCAGGGTTTGACGAAGCATCCGAGCAGATGCTCACAAAGGGGAGTTTGAGCATGCGCTTCAAGTTGTCTTCGGAGATCAAAAAGAAAATGCAGGGTATTCCATTTTTATCAGCGATCAATAAATCGATCATCGTTTCGTTGGCGTTCTTGCCGTGAAGTAATGCAATTTCGGATAGCCGTTTGCCTTTGTATAATTTGTTAAGCGAGTCTTTTTGGAAGCCCATCACCATCACATCCTTCGGGTCAGAATTGCGTGAGGGTATTCCCAGCTCCAGATCACGAATTACTTTTTTTCTTATCTCCGGATTTCTCAGTCGCTGGCGCATTTTCTCGCCACCGCCATCCTGCACCCATGTGGGCAGTCGCGCCACGAGGCCAGTGCCACTAGCATTGTACGTGTACATATTTGCTGTGATTTTCAATCCGGCCTTTTGTGCGCTATCAATTTTATAAAGCACTGTGTCGATCTTGTTCCAATTCCAGGTGTTGTTGATTTTAAGGTGATAGATCTCGGCAGAAATGTTCGCAGCCTTCGCGACACGGAAAACTTCGTTCATCGCAGAAAGAATTTTATCACTCTCACTGCGCATGTGTGTGATGTACATGCCACCGTACTGTGAGGCAACTTTACAAAGTTCTATCAGCTCTTCGGTAGAGGCATAATCTGCAGGAGCGTAGATCAGCGATGAACCTACGCCCAGTGCACCGTCTTTCATTCCCTGTTCTACCAGTTTTTTCATTTGAACAAGTTCGAGCGAGTCGGGCTTTCGATTGTCATTGCCAATGACCAGAGAGCGAACGGTGGTGGCTCCTACAAACGTGGCGAAGTTGGTGCTCACACCTTTTGTTTCGAGATAATTAAAATATTCGTTGATCGTGTTCCATGGAAACGTCTTCGTGCGTGGTGCGGGGCTCCAGCCTTCACCAAAGACTTCGAGTGTTACACCTTGCTTGACGTCACTCATCGATCTTCCGTCTTTCACCAGGCTTTCACCCGCCCAACTGAGCATGTTGATAAAGCCCGGGGATACCGCCAGACCTTTTGCATTCAACTCTTTTTTTCCGACTACATTTTTCAAATTGCCGATGAAAGCGATGGTATCGGCACGAATACCAATGTCAGCCATATAAGGTGAGCCACCCATTCCGTCATAGATTTTTCCGTTGCGGATGATAAGGTCGAAAGGTTGTTCTGCCGGATGAAAGGATAAAAGAAGAAAAAGTGATCCAAAGAGAATGAAAGGCTTCAATTGTTAAATAAGTTTTAATGAATTTAAATGATCGTTTGAAGGAACTAAATTTACTTTAAATTCGATTTGACGTAAAATATTTTGAAACCAAACCACGTCTTAATCGGTTTAAAGGTCTAAACCCCTAAACTGTGGATAAAATGAAGATCGGAATTGTGTGTTATCCCGCCTTTGGTGGAAGTGGCGTGGTGGCTACCGAACTGGGTAAGGCCCTTGCCAAAGAAGGCCACCAGGTTCATTTCATCACATATAATCAACCGAGCCGCCTCGACTTTTTGAATGAGAATTTGTTTTATCACGAAGTAGAATTTCGTTCATATCCACTATTTGAATATCCACCTTATGAATTAGCCCTTGCCAGCAAAATGGTGAGTGTAGTGAAGAATGAGCGATTGGACTTGCTTCATGTGCATTATGCTATTCCACATGCCTCAGCTGCCTACATGGCGAAGCAGATTTTGAAGACGCATGGAATATATATTCCGGTGATCACCACACTGCATGGCACAGATATTACCCTTGTAGGGAGAGATGCTTCATATGAACCTGTTGTTACTTTCAGTATCAATCAATCGGATGGCGTTACTTCAGTGTCACGCGATTTGAAAAAGGAGACCTATGAGTTTTTCGACATACAAAATCATATTGAAGTAATTCCAAACTTCATCGACCTGGAGAAATTCAAGAAGCAGAAGAAAGATCATTTCAAAAAGGCGATTTGTCCGCATGGCGAATCGCTGATCGTGCACACGTCAAATTTCCGCAAAGTGAAAAGGATTGGTGATGTGATGCAGGTGTTTTATAATATTCATAAAGAGATCCCTTCCAAACTTTTGATGATTGGCGATGGCCCTGAGCGCTCAGTGGCAGAGCAAGAGGCGCGCGAGTTGGGTATAGTTGATGATGTGCGTTTTCTTGGAAAGCTGGAGGCTGTAGAAGAAGTTCTTTCCGTTGCTGATCTGTTCTTAATGCCTTCCGAGAAAGAAAGCTTTGGTCTCGCTGCCTTGGAAGCGATGGCGTGTGAAGTACCTGTAGTCAGTTCAAACACGGGCGGATTGCCCGAACTGCAGCTGCAAGGAGTAACCGGTTTCATGAGTGAGGTCGGTGATGTGGAAGACATGACACGCAAATCACTCTTTATTCTCGATAAAAATAACTTGCCCCAGTTCAAAGAAAATGCTTTGAAGCGAGCGAAGGAATTTGATATTTCAAACATCTTGCCGTTGTATGAAAACTATTATCGGCAGATATTAGAAAAATCTAAGCTGAAGGAACCTATCGTATAATATTTGTTTGAATTTCTAGTTAAATTTGTGCAGAGTTTTGAATCGATATGGAGACACACATCAAGCCCAACCATCACGGAACAAAGCGTCTATTTGAAAACCCTATTTTAGAGGGATTAACCCGCACACATATAGGTGTGCCTCTCGTAGTTTTCTTTATTTATTCATTAGGCCTTCTATACTGGAGCGTTGTAAATACGAACCTGTCGGCTCTTGTTACTATTGCCATGTTTTGCATTGGCATGGTTGTTTTCACCTGGGTGGAGTACATGGTGCACCGCTATCTTTTTCATATGGGCACGGACACCGAAACGCGCGCCAAGATGCAGTACACGATGCATGGTGTGCATCACGAATATCCAAAAGACAAAGAACGTCTTGCAATGCCTCCTGTGTTGAGTATCACCATTGCAACCTTGTTGCTATTTGTGTTCAGAATGATTTTAGGTGACCTCGTATTCTCTTTTTTGCCTGGATTTTTAGTGGGCTATGCGATGTATCTCTCTGTTCATTACATGGTTCATGCATATGCACCTCCTAAGAATTTTCTAAAGATTTTGTGGATCAATCACAGTGTCCATCACTACAAAGATGGAAAAGTAGTGTTTGGTGTAAGTTCTCCCTTGTGGGATTATATCTATGGCACGATGGGAAAGTAACTGTAACATAAGAATAGCATGTATAGAACCTCGGCATTTAGTCGGGGTTTATTTTTTTGAGGGATTGTAAATTCTGAACATCTGGTTGGATCGCCCTCTCAAAGAACGAGTGCGATTGGCCGCGCACGTTAACTACGTTGGGCAAAAACATTTCAAGCACGTCAGCGATACAAAACTCATTGTTTGTTGTGATACCTATTCAGGTGTCGGACAGGAAAGTCAAAGCAGCCTGATGATTTTCAGGAATACTTGCTCTCAAATGACTACTCGCAAATCGTCTCCGATGTATTAATCGTAAGTTGACCTTTATGCATTTTCATGGTAAGACCACGACCAAGCAATGTAATCCCTGCAATCAGGAACATTGCGATTTTTATTTTGTGAAAGGAGATGAAGCGCGATATGAAGTTGGCAAAACTTTCCCAGCCAATCATCACTGGCCAGGTGCCGAGGCCGAAGAGAATCATGAAACTAAATCCTTCCAAAGGTGTGAGCACAAAACAATATGCCATTGCTAAATAGGTAAGCCCACAAGGAAGCAATCCGTTCATTGCACCAAGCACAACGGGCTTAAAGAAATTTTTCTTTTTTAGCCATTCCCCGAAGACTTTGTGAACCCCCTTCGTTAACATCGAGTTAATCTGAAAATTTTGAAAGAGGTTTATCCTAAAAAGAATAAAGAGTCCAAACACAACGAAGGCCCCACCGAAGGTCAAAGTAATCGGTGAATGAAATGTTTTCAGAAACGGAAGGCTACCTGTTGTTGCAGCCAATGTTCCCATTGCTGCGTAAACAAGAATCCTTGCTAAGTTGTAAATTAATTTATGCGGAAATCCCTGGTTGCGACTAACAATCATTGTGAGCGGGCAGCACATGCCTGCGCAATGCCAACTGCCTAAGAAGCCCAATATGAATGCTGTCGTCAACATCAGCGCTCAATCACTTTCTCAACATAATATTCTTTGTCGTCCATGATCCATTTCAGGCCTGCACGATAAAGTCCATGTCCGTTTTCGCGAAGTTGAAATGTCTGTTCACCTTCTGTTGAAGCGATTTCAAACTGCTGATCTTTGGATGGATCGGAAGGGCAGAGTAAAGCAAGCTGACCTTTTTGAATCTGACCGACTCCTCCAAAATCAATTTTGAGTAAACTTCCTTCCACAGATATCTTAGGCTGGGTGGAGAGTTGGGAGGCATTTTTTACCTGATCTAGCTTTTGCTGATAAACGAGTTCATCAGCATAGTAATTTTTTGACACCAACCCGATATCCTCTTTGACACATACCGTCACCAGCGTAGTCATAAACAGCGCGAAGAAGATGAATGCAACTAAAATCCAACGTCCGAAATTCATATTGAATTGGTTTTATGATTTCTTTTTTAATGGACCAACAAACTTAGCTTTTGCCTGCGTCAATTTTTTCCCTTGCGAATAGACCCCGAGATTGATGATCGTTTTCATCTCTGTGATCTGATCTTCAGGAATTTGTACGATGTACATGCGCTTGGCCATACCTTCTTTAGGAATCACCACGCCATCTTCGCCAACTTTTGTTAATGACGCGGAGGCAGGCGATTCTACTTTCAACTCCAAGGGCAAGTCTTCAAATGTTTTGTTCACGATCTCTACCTGGTACAGGTTGGTGATGTGTCCGTCATCTGTTTTTGTATAGAGCGTGCCCGGTGCCTTCAGAATAGTTACCTGTACATCGGCACGGGTAGAAATGAAATAGGTTAATAATGATATTAAGAGGGTAAGCACGATAGAGTATCCGGCTACGCGCGGAGTGAATAGTTTTTGTGCGCCACTCTTGATGGCGTTGTACGATGAATAGCGAATCAGGCCCTTTGGTTTCTTGATTTTGGTCATCACCTCATCGCAGGCATCAATACAGGCGGTGCAGTTTACACATTCCAATTGTGTACCGTTGCGGATGTCAATACCGGTAGGGCAAACATGCACGCATAAGTTACAAGCAATGCAATCTCCCCGTTTGTCAGTATCTTCTTTCTTCATTTTCCTTCGTGGCTCACCGCGAAGCCAGTCGTAAGCAACTACGATTGAATCTTTTACCAGCAGAACACTCTGCAAGCGACCATAAGGACAAACTGCAATACATGCTTGTTCACGGAACCAGGCAAAGTTGGCATAGAAGATCCCGGTGAATACCACGAGTCCTATGAAGCCGGCAAGATGCTCGGCAGGGCTTTGTGTAACAATCTTTTCCACTTCATCAATTCCAATCAGGTATGCCATGGCCGTATGCGAAATCAGAATGGAGACGCTGATGAAAAAGAAATGCTTTAACGCCTTCTTACGAATCTTTTCACAGTTCAGCGGTGCCTTGTTTAGTTTCCGCTGCTGGTTCGCATCCCCTTCAATCCAGTATTCCACTTTGCGGAATACCATTTCCATGAACAAGGTTTGTGGGCATGCCCATCCACACCAAAGCCTGCCAAAAGCGACAGTAAAAAGAATGACAAAAACGAAAAAAGTAATCAATGTGAGCGCGAGCAAGAAGAAATCCTGCGGCCAAAAGACCTGACCAAATAATACGAACTTACGTTCAAAAATATTAAGTAATAGAAATGGATGCCCGTTTAACTTGATAAAGGGCGTTGCAAAAAAGAGCGTAAGCAAAAAGATGGATAACCCAATGCGCCTCCGGTGCATGGCACCGGAGGGCTTCTTGGGATAAATCCAAACTCTTTTTCCTTCTGCGTCTACTGTGGCCAGCGTATTTCTGAATTCCTCATCATACAGATACAGGTCACTCTCTTCTTCACTCTTCACGTTGGTAATATGGTTTTATTTTGTTTTTACTGAGTCTGCTTTTTGTTCTGTTGAATTAGCGGGTTTGAAGGGTTGTCCCTGGGGTTTCTTAGGGTTCTCGGGTTTGGTGCCTTGTAAAGTTAGAACATAATTGGCTACGTTCTTCATCTTCTCCGGGCTGATGGCGCCCTCCCAGGCAATCATGTTTGTGCCGGGGGCACCGTGCTTGATGGTTTTGAAAACATCATTCAACGTGCCACCATGGATCCAGTATTCATCGGTGAGGTTAGGGCCAATGTCACCACCTCCGTCTTTGCGATGGCAGGATGCACAGGTATTCAAAAATACCTGCTTGCCTTCTGCCAGTGCCTGCGCATCGGTTACAACGCCTACATTGTTTTCATCAATCACTACAACCGGCTGTGCTCCTTGTGTTTTTGCTTGTTGTTCTTTGGCATAAGCCACCTCGTTGTCGTACTCACCTTTTGAAAGGGGCATTGAGTCAAACACGTGGAAGAGCAACAGGTACACGACAGCGAAAGCAATCGTCACATAGAATAGGCCGGTCCACCAGGGAGGCAAGTGATTATCCAACTCCTGAATCCCATCATAGGAGTGGTCGGCCATAAGTAAATCTTTTTCTTTTTCGATGGGTACAAACTCATTTGACTTTTGCCATAGATTTTCCCAGAAGCTAGGTTCTGGTTTGTACTCAATGCCTAATTTTTTCGCACGCTCTTCGCCTGCCTGGCGTGTGAGAATGCGGATAACGCGTAGCATCGAAAATGCTGTAATAAGGATCAGCAATCCGGTGATTGCCAGAAAGCCGATGACTACATACATCAATACCGTGGGATCATCCCACACGGATGCATTTGCAGGAGCAGCTGCCTGGGCAAATACACCGCTGCCGGTAAGAGTTAATATTGAAAGTGAAAATAATTTTTTCATCTGTATAAAAGTTTACGTGATCAGATGGTTTTGATATTGGAAAGTTTCTTGTGATCGTGTGCAGAATCTTCCAGAGGTTTCTGCGCCATCTCATTCAAAAACTTTTTGTTGGCTGTGAAAGTCCACCACAAAAGCATGAGGAAGAACAAGAAGAAAATCACAAAGGAGATCACGGGCCAGATGGCAACGTTATCTATGGATCGAAGAATTTCTTTGTACATAGTCTTATTATTTTACTTCTGCGGTGTTTTCTTTTTTGATGTCAGTGCCTAAGCGTTGTAAGTAGGCGATGAGTGCTACGATTTCCGTATCTGTGTTGGTGTCATAGCCTTCCATCTTCAGGCCTTCTACAATTTTCTTTGCCTGGGCGTCAAGATCATCGTTGGCTTTTTCTTCGTAGCCTTCTTCATACGGAACGCCTAGTGTTCGCATTGCTTTGATGATGCCAGGAGTTTTTGACTTATCAATTTGTTGCTCGAACAGCCATGGATATGCAGGCATGATTGAACCTGTAGAAACCTCACCCGGGGCAAGCATGTGACGATAGTGCCAGCTATCAGCATATTTTCCACCTACACGGTGCAAATCTGGGCCTGTGCGCTTTGATCCCCATAGGAACGGGTGATCATATACATATTCACCTGCTTTGGAGTATTCACCCCCTTTGGGGTCGTAGCGTTGTACTTCCGAACGGAATGGTCTTACCATCTGCGAGTGACAGTTGAAACAACCTTCGCGTTGATAGATGTCACGGCCATGAAGTTCAAGTGGCGTGTAAGGTTTCACACTCGTGATCGTGGGAACGTTTGATTTTATTAAGAATGTGGGAACCATTTCTATGATACCACCGATGAGGATGGCAACTAAAGCAAGCACGGTGAACACAATCGGCTTGCTCTCCAATACGCGGTGCCAGTAGCCGGCAGTATGTCCAGTTTTTACAAGTGGTGCCACTTCCGCTTCTTCGTCAGCCAGGAATTGACCACTCGCTGCTGTCTTTATTAAGTTATAGGTCATCAGGATGGCTCCTGTCAGATACAGAAATCCGCCCACCGAGCGCAACATATACATGGGAAGGATTTTAGTGGATGTTTCAAGGAAGTTCTGATAGGTCAGATAGCCATCGGTACCAAATTCTTTCCACATCAAACTTTGCACAACACCAGCTATGTACAATGGCAAAGCGTAGATAATGATACCCAGAGTACCCAGCCAGAAGTGGGTGTTAGCCAATGATGTTGAATACAATTTTGTTCTCCACATTTTTGGTACCAGCCAATAAAGTATTCCAAATGTCAGGAAGCCATTCCAGCCTAGTCCGCCAACGTGCACGTGGGCAATGATCCAGTCTGTAAAGTGCGCGATGGCATTCACATTTTTTAACGAGAGAAGAGGGCCTTCTAAAGTAGCCATACCGTAAGCGGTAACAGCTACTACCATGAATTTCAAAACCGGCTCTTCGCGAACCCGGTCCCACGCTCCACGCAAAGTGAAAAGACCATTCAACATACCACCCCAGGATGGAGCAATCAGCATAATGGAGAAAACTGTTCCCAATGACTGAGCCCAGTCAGGTAGTGCAGTATATAATAAATGGTGTGGCCCGGCCCAGATGTATAGGAATATCAGTGACCAGAAGTGTATAATGGAAAGCCTGTATGAATAGACGGGACGATTAGCAGCCTTTGGCAGGAAGTAGTACATGAGCCCGAGGAACGGAGTAGTGAGGAAGAACGCTACCGCGTTATGACCATACCACCATTGCACCAATGCATCCTGTACACCTGCATACCATGAGTAGCTTTTGAATAGAGTTACGGGTAATTCAAAAGAGTTAACAATGTGAAGCACAGCCACTGTCACAAAAGTGGCGATGTAAAACCAGATGGCTACGTACATGTGCTCTTCCCTGCGCTTGATGATGGTACCAATCAGGTTGATTCCAAATACTACCCACACCACTGCTATGGCAATGTCAATAGGCCATTCCAGTTCGGCATACTCTTTTGAAGTAGTCATACCAAGTGGTAAGGTGATAGCAGCAGCGAGGATGATCAGCTGCCATCCCCAGAAGTTAATCCAGCTGAGGGCGTCACTGAAAGCGCGCGTCTTCAACAAGCGCTGCATGCTGTAATAGATACCTGCAAACATTGCGTTACCTACAAAGGCAAAGATGATTGCGTTGGTGTGCAACGGACGAATGCGTCCGAAGGAGGTGTATTGTAAGTCAAAATTGAAAATCGGATAGTAAAGCTGGATTGCAGCGAGGAGGCCAACCAACATTCCTACCAACCCAAAAATGACTGTGGCTATTATGAAAGCCTTTACAATTTTGTTGTCGTAGTGAATTTTCTCTAACTCCATGGGTTTAAAATTTTGTGTTAAAAGTATCGGGGTACTCTAATTTACTACATGATAGGACTTAGTCAAAAAGATGACTTTTATCAGGAAACAAAATCAAAACCGCGTGTGGATCACGCACGAAATACCGAAACCTTGATTGACAATTGATTATGCGGCTACTTGCATGGGAGGGAGATCATTCCCAACGTTAAAACTTTTGGTCTTCAGGATGAAATACTAAAAGCTATCTCACTCGCTCAATTTTATCTACTGTTAAAGCAGCAATTTTTTTGGCTGCTGTATTTAACAGGCACGTGAGCGATGACTCTTTACAGCCAGTGGTATCGGCTTCAGAAATGGAAAGGGTGGTATTGATGATGGTGTACCCGAGCGGCTGATAATAAGCTTGAAATTTCACATCCAATTTATTCTTATTGCCCACTTTGGAAAGTTTTATGGAGTAGGGGTTGATCACCCAATCAACTTTGTGTTGAGCGATCAACTTTTTATAATTGACCAAATCTGCTTTGCTTGAGTCTTTTACTACCACAATCAAAGGGTACGTGTAGTTCTCTACCAGTTTGTAATTGATTTCGCGCTCCAGTTGGAGTGAAAAAGTTGAGAAGTAATCCTGATTAGCTGCAATAACGAGTTCATTTTCGCGAACCAGTTTCCAATTTGCAGGTAGGTTAGAAGGAATAAATTGTTTCTTCACGTCTTCGGTTACTTCAGTCATCGTTTTGTACGCGTCAATAGAGTCACGAAGAGTCACAGCGATATCCCTTTCAAACGGGCAAAGCACGATTCCCGTGGGAGCAAATTTTACCTGGCTAAAACCGCTGATTGAAAACAAGACAAAG
>CAZNCO010000072.1:0-11981 GCA_964571345.1 uncultured Ohtaekwangia sp. | reverse complement strand
GTATCACTTTGGAGGACATTTAATGGTATTAACTACTGAGCCATCGCAAATTTTAGTAGATAAATATTTTAAAGAATAAGAATATGGGACTTGTTAAAGAACCGAAGGGAGTCGATTTTGTGATTAAGAGCAGGCCTCTTAAAAAACAAGAGAAAATACAGCTTAGCGAATTTATTCGTGAACAAAAGGCCAAGTATCAAAAAAAGGTGACTCAAAAGAAAGCAGCCCGCAAGAGGGCCGTTACGAAAAAGAAAAGAGCAGTCGCGTAACCTTTCAAAGCTTTTACTTGAATCAAGCTCCTTTGACAAAACCCTTCCATATCTATCGCTCGTCTGCAGGCTCGGGTAAAACACGTACGCTGGCGAAGGAATACTTAAAGCTGGCGCTGGGCTTCAGGTCGCACTACTTCCAGCACATCTTAGCCGTTACGTTTACCAACAAGAGCACGCAGGAGATGAAGGACCGCATCATGCTGTACCTGGATGAATTTGCGCGTGGCAAGGAAAATGAACTGGCAGAGGAGTTACGCAAAGAGCTTGCTCTTCCTTTATCTGAATTCAAAGAACGATCGCTCGAAGTGCAGTCTGCCATCTTGCATGACTACTCAAAGTTTTCGATCAGTACCATCGATGCGTTTTTTCAGAAAGTAATCCGATCCTTTACGTATGAAGCAGGAATTGCCGGAGACTATCGCCTGGAAGTAGATCACAAGCCAATAGTGGAAGAAGTGATTGCCAACCTGATTGATGAGTTGGGGACAAACAAACAGCTTACCGATTGGGTAGTAGAACTGGCCTTGCAAAACCTGGCTGAAGATAAGCCGTGGGATATGCGGCAGGGCCTTATGGAATTCTCTTCTGAATTGTTTCGAGATGAGTTCAAGGAAGTAGAAGCAGAGATTAATTCCCTTTCGGAAAAGAATTTCATGAATCGCGTGAAGAAGCTTCTTTCCGGGAAGAAATATGAATTCATCAATGGGTTGCGCGCGCGTGCCGGAGCAATTTTGAATGACATTCATTCTCATCAGTTTTCGGCAGAAGATTTTTCATATCAGTACAGCGGCATTTATGGCTTCATTGAAAAGCTTGCCCGGCTGGATGCTGTTTCTTTTGAAGTTGGCGCCCGCGTGGAGAGTGCTCTGTCTTCTGACACTTGGACGAAAAAGACGCATCCGCAGCGGGGCCAGATAAGCAAGCTCGCAGAAGCTACTTGGATTCCTCAACTGAAAGAGATCTTGGATTTCAAGGAAAAGTATTATGAAGGGGCTCGTTCGGCAGAAGAAGCGTTGAAGAACTTTTATTCGTTTGGATTGATCACGGATATTTCGCGCAAGCTCATCGAATACAAAAAAGAAAACAACCTGATGTTGCTTTCAGATGCTCCTCAGTTCCTTAATAAGATTATCAACGATAGCGATACGCCATTTATTTACGAAAAGGTAGGATCATACTATCGTAACTTCCTGATAGACGAATTTCAGGATACGTCAGGCATGCAATGGCGAAATTTTCTGCCCTTGCTGGTAAATAATCTCGATAGCGGGTATCAGAGCCTGGTGGTAGGGGATGTGAAGCAATCCATCTACCGATGGCGCGGTGGGGATAAAAATTTATTGCAACGCGAAGTGAGCATTGCTATAGGAGAAGAACGAATTAATACCGAATTGCTAAACAAGAATTTCAGAAGTGCATCTGAAATTGTTAAGTTCCACAACTTATTATTTAATTCGGCTTCTGAAATCGTTTCGCAAGAAACGGGGACGAAAGTATCAGGTGAAGAATACAAAGATGTTGAGCAGGAGATTATCAAAGACCTGAAAGGTTTTGTTCATGCGCGCTTTTTTGAAGATAAAGATTGGAAAGACGATGCCCTGGCACATGCGGCAAAATATGTAGAAGATTTGCAGCAGCAAGGTGTGGCGCCACATGAAATTGCGTTCCTCGTGCGAAAGAAGGAGGAGGGCAAGCAGATCATCTCATACCTGCTGGATCGTAGAGACTCTGAGCATGCGGTGAGTAACGTAGTGTATGATATTGTATCCAGCGAGTCGTTGTTGATAGGAGGCGCTGCGGTAGTTAATTTTCTGGTAGCCGCCTTGAAGTATTTACACCAACCGGATGATGACATCGCGCGTGCACAATTAGCGTTTGAGCAAGCACGTTTTCATAAATCTGAATCTCCCTGGTCGGATGTGTTTGTTGTTTCCAATCAAACGGTCTTTGAGCAAACCTTGCCGCCTGAGTTTGCAGAACGGAAAGTTCAGTTGCGCAAGCTTCCTCTGTTTGAATTGGTAGAAACCCTGATCGCTATTTTTAAAGTTCAGTCAACTGATGAGCTTCCTTATTTATTAGGCTTTCAGGATGCGGTATTAGAATTTGTAAACAGGGAGCGCAATGATCTTGGTGCCTTTTTGGAATGGTGGACAGAACAAAAGGAGGAGAAATCTATCATTGCCCCCTCCGGCTCGGGCGCTATGCAATTGATGACGATTCACAAGGCCAAGGGCCTGCAGTTTAAATATGTGATCATTCCGTTTTGTAATTGGAACCTGGACCATGATAAATATCCCAACTTGTGGGTGAAAGCGGATCAATCTTTTTTCAAAGACATTGGCTATGTGCCAGTGCGGTATTCTTCCAAGTTGAGAGAAACATTTTTTGCAGATGCTTATGAGCAGGAGCGTTCTGCTATTTACCTGGATAATCTGAATTTGCTTTATGTGGCCTTTACGCGCCCCGAGGTGGGGTTGATCTTTTTCGCGCCCTCCAGGACAAAAAAGGATTCTTCTGCGCAGCTTGTGTATGATGCTATTATTTCGTCTTCCTTAAATGAACAATGGAATGCTGCTGCGCAAACCTGGAGGTCGGGTGATATGGAAGTTGTAGTTGAGCCTGGTCAAGTTGAAAAGCCTTCGTCTGTCTTAACACATTATCCAGTCTCGGATTGGAGAGAAAAATTGGTTGTTAAAAAGTCACTGTGGGCGGAAGCAAAAATTGATGAAGAGGCCCGCTCCAAAATACTTCAGGGAATTTATATTCACGCAGCCCTGTCGCGGGTAAAGTACGCATCCGATTTCCCGCAGGCTTTGCAGTACCTGGTGGATACAGGAACGATTGCTTCGGATGAAGTGCAGGGGCTGGAGAAAGCATTTGACACGTGGATGCAAAATGCGATGGTTGCTGACTGGTTCTCTCCACGCTGGCAGGTGCAGAATGAATCTGTAGTGTTGTTAGCCAACGGAGATTCCGTTCGCATCGACCGGATTTTGATCGATGGAAAGATGGCGCGTGTGATTGACTTCAAAACAGGCAAGCCCAAGAAAGAAGATCAAACCCAGGTGATTCATTATTGTGAAGTATTGCGCCAAATGGGATTTGAAGCTGAAGGGTATTTGTTATATCTGACGGATGGAGAAATCGTGCATGCAGGTGCAGAGAAAAGAAAAATAACAAAGAAAAAACCGGAGAACCAATTAGGTTTAGATTTTTAGTAATGGATGATTTAGAGAAGAAAGTAAGTGAAGTGATGACGGTGTTTGAGAAACTCGATGCCGAGATTTCGAAATTTCAATCATGGTCAACGCTGCATTGTAAGTTTGGCTGTGGCAAATGTTGCTACAAGCCTGATATTGAAGCTACGGCTTTGGAGTTTCTGCCATTTGCATTACAGCTTTACAAAAATGGATTGGCCGAAGAATGGTTGGAGAAAGTTTCGGAGGAAGAGGCAACCTGCAAAATATTAAACCCTACACAAGCCGGAGCGGGGTTGTGTTCACAATACCAACATCGTGGATTAATTTGTCGCTTGTTTGGATATTCGGCACGTACCAACAAATACGGCACGAAGGAGCTTGTCACTTGTCAGCTCATAAAGACAGAACAAGAGACAGCCTATAAAGAAGCGTCTTCAAAAATTGAAAGCGGAGCAGAGGTGCCCGTGATGAATCAATTCTATATGCAACTTCATTCTATCGATATGGAGCTCACTAAAGATTTTTACCCGATCAATAAGGCTATCCGAAAAGCGATTGAACAAGTCTTGCACTACTACGCGTACCGGTAAACTATTTATGAAGTGTGTGAAGCATCGGAATGACGCGATCTGAAATTTTTTTGATCAGCACCTGGGGAGTTGCTTTCTTAGGAAGCGCAGGGCTTGATGCATTGCGTTGGAAGGAAAGAGCACCATCGGAAAAATAGAACGCAGTAAATAGAATGATCACGGCTACAGCCACGCCCAGCGCTATTAAAATGTTTCTATGTGCGGATTCTTTCATTGGTGTTGCAAGCATACAAAGCTGCTAACAATGTGCCAGTCGTGAAATCGACCATTCTGGGGTAAATTCGAGTGGTAATTGTTAAATTTGTTCAAAAACGTACATTTCAGCGTTCCCTTTACGTACAATAGATACTTCGTTTTAACAAATAGTTACACGGTTGACGAAATTTTCTTTAGTCGTTTTATGTTTAAATTTGCAGTATGAAAAAGATTGTGATTGCGTTTTGGTTAGTTGGTCTTTTGGCGATAACGGTTCGCGTAAAAGCACAAGAGCATTTTGCGGGTCCTGTGAAATGGATGTCTTTTGAAGAAGCTGTTGAAAAATCAAAAACCGAAAAGCGGAAGATTTTTATTGATATCTATACCGGGTGGTGCGGCTGGTGTAAGGTAATGGACAAGAATACCTTTACCGATCCTGAGATCGCGAAGTTGCTGAATGAAAAATTCTATCCCGTGAAACTAGATGCAGAGCAAACCGAAGACATCACCTTTCGTGGAAACACTTTTAAATACATCGCGTCAGGGCGAAGTGGTGTACATCAGTTAGCGGCAGCCCTTTTGAATAATCAGTTGAGCTATCCCAATTTCGTTTTCCTTGATGAGGAATTTCGTATCGTGCCAATCTACTCCAATTCTACATCTGTCCCCGGGTACAAAAAGCCTGAAGAGTTTCATATTTTTCTGAGCTTTGTAGGTGGCGGTTATTATCAAAAGGAAAATATTCAGGAGTATCAAAAAGGATATAAGTCACCTTATAGTGCGGCCAGCAACGGTGGCGGAAGATAACTTTATTCCAGTCTTTTAATTTTTCTTCTCCTTCAGGTTAATGGCTCTGTTAACCTGCATGATGTTTACGTTTACAAACAGCTGTAACGCTGAACATAATCGGGCTCAATCTGCGATGGTATATTTTCTTATTGGATGTCATTTCCAATCTGGGTAGAATCGTCTAGACAAACAGTTAATAATAAACCAATTTCAAATTAGGTGGATGATGCTTATTTCAGTAAGTTTAGTGTCAATAGATAAAAAATGAAACCTGTTATTTATTTTCTTCTTGCTATCGCCATTATCTCTTGTGAGAAACCTAACAATCCTGATGAAAAAGAGTGGATACAACTCTTCAACGGAAAAGATCTGAATGATTGGCAGATTAAAATTACGGGTCATAATCTGAATGAAAACTTTGGCAACACCTTTCGGGTGGAAGATGGAATATTGAAAGTGCGGTATGATCAGTACGATTCTTTTCGTCAGCAGTTCGGTCACATCTTCTTTAAAGAAAAATTCTCATACTATCTTCTTGCAGTAGAGTACCGGTTTGTGGGAGATCAATGCAAAGGCGGCCCCGGTTGGGCTCGGAGAAACAGCGGTGCGATGTTGCATTCACAAGATCCAGCTACCATGTTGAAAGATCAGGATTTTCCGATCAGTATTGAAGCGCAGCTCCTTGGAGGACTTGGCGAAGGCGAGCGGCCCACCGCAAACCTTTGTACACCAGGAACCCAGGTTCATATGGCCGATACGCTGTTTACCCCTCACTGCATTTCGTCAAAATCAAAAACATACAATGGAGATCAATGGGTGCGTGCCGAATTTCTTGTGCTGGGAGATTCATTGATTCGACACACCATTGATGGCGAGACCGTTTTGGAGTATACCAAACCTGAAATAGGAGGCGGGGGTGTGAGCCCGGTGGACCCAAAAGTAAAAATTGACAACACTCCATTGACCGAAGGGTTTATCTCACTGCAAAGTGAGTCTCATCCTGTGGAGTTCAGAAAGGTTGAATTGCTAAACCTGAAGGGCTGCAAAGATCCGAAAGCAAAAAATTACAAGTCCTATTATGTGAAGGCTGACCCCGCAGTTTGCAAATATTAGCAAACGTAGAGTGCGATCTTTAGGACAGATTCTGGCGTATGAGAGAATCTGGAAAAACACCCCTTCCATCGAGGTTTGTGGTCATCAATTTTATTAATCAAAACTTTTTCAACCCAGAGGGCTGGCCGGACACCGGGAAAGGATTGGAGAAACGAAGATATAAAATCATGTTCCGAAGAGTATAAACACAAAAAAACCCGGTTGGCCGGGGTTCATTTTATGTTTTGGAAAGACGATCGATTAATCGTGTTTCTCTTGATTTTTCTTAGTTCTAATGAAATCCACGTAAGCTAAAGCATTTACAAAACCAACGATCACTGCTACAATGATCAGGAACGTGTTTGCTCCGTCTCCTACATTCTGATTAAACATATCTCTTTTGTTTAGGCTTCAAAAATAGAGAATCTATTGAAATGAAAAAAACCGGCAGCGTGAATTTTTATATCCCCAGCTCGGCTTTGTTATTTCTTAAAACCTCAATGATAAAGGAGATGTGATCGTTTAGGTCAACGCCCATTAGCTCAGCACCTTTATACACTTCGTTTCGGTCTACTTTAGCAGCAAAGCCCTTGTCTTTCAGTTTTTTAACTACGGATTTGGTTTCCAGCGATGCAATTCCGTCTGGCCTCACCTGGCAGCACGCCACGATAAAACCTGTAAGCTCATCGCAGGCGAGCAAGGCTTTGTCAAGCGTGGTCTCGTAGGGTACATTCCAGTGCGTATAGTGCGCGGAGATGGCATGAGCGATTTTGCCTTCGTTCATTTCCCTCAACTTCTCTACTATGATATTAGGATGCTGATCAGGGTAGGCTTCGTAATCCGCATCGTGCAGCAGGCCGGCAATAGCCCATTCATCTTTGTTTTCGCCTAGTTGTTCGGCATAGGCTTCAAGAACCAACTCTAGGGTGCGCATGTGGCGCAAAAGACTTTCGCTCTTGGTCATTGACACAAGAATGGCACGTGCTTCTTCGCGTGAAATCATTACTTAGTTTTTCGTTTTGAATAGAAAATATTGAACAACGCTATGGCTACAAAAATGGCTAGCACAGAAACAACGATCACCATGCGGGCATTGCGCAGCTCAAGCGATTTGATCGTGTCATCCATCTTCAGTTTTTCGAGTTCCTTTTCTTTCTCTTTGAAATCGAGAGCCATTTCCATCTGGGCTATTTTGCGTGTGCTTTCTTCGCCATAGATTTTTTCTTTGGCTTCATCGTATCTCAGCAAGGTTTCGTACGCTTCTTTTGTCTTGCCTTGCTTTGCATAGTTCGCAGCTTGACTCTTCAATATCTGAGGCTCATATATATAGGCTTGAAGTCTTTTACACTGTGCCATGGCACTGTCCAGCAACACTTGTGCTTTTGCGCCTTGCCCTGCGCGGGCGTACACTTCTCCAAGGTTGGCACGGATGCTTAGCAATGTTATCTGATCATTTTCCTTTTGTGCGATGGCGATGGCCTGTTCATAAAATTCAAGTGCTTTTTGATAGTTGCCTTGTTTGAAATATACATTGCCGATGTTGGCAAGAGGGTCTGAATTTACTTTGCCTATTTCCTGGCTGAGCTGATTGGCTTGCGAATAAAATTTCAAGGCTTGTTCGTATAGTTGCAAGTCGCTGTGCAGGTTTCCCAGGTTATTCAGCGTGCCGATGGTTTTGGCTTTGTCGTTCAATGTTGTAAATTGTTGGAGCGACTCCTCGTAATATTTCATGGCTTGCGCCTGGTCTTTCTTGATAGAGTAGATGGTGCCAATGTTGTTCTTGAGGGTAACAACGCCTTCTTCATTTTTGATTTCTTCGTAAATATGAAGTGCGTTCAGATAGTTTTCCAGGGAGCGATCTAATGCGCCCTGGCTGCGATAGGCTACGCCCAGGTTGTTGTAGGATGCAGCCATTCCTTTTTTGTCGCCAATGCTTGTGGCAATATTCAACGCTTCGCTCGTGTAGCCAATCGCCTTCACCGGATCGGAGTTTATGTTTGCACGAAATAGTTCGTTGAGTGTCTTTACTTTTAATTCTCCTTTAGCAGTTTTTAATGCATTTTCTAAACTGTCGACTGTGGTGGCATGTGCGCTCACATAAATCAAAACCAATAAGGAAGACAAAAGAAGGGCGTTGTTCTTCATGTAGGTATGGGTAAGTAACAAAAATACTATTTTCTCAAGAAATCTGCCCGCTGCCAAAAATGTAAATGTGCCCTTAGGAAACCATTCAAAAGATTATCTTGCCTTCAAATAAAAATCCATGAAAGGTTCTGTCTTAATTGTATTGCTGGCGTTAGGCACGGCTGCCTTAGCCCAAACGGCTGCTGAAAAAGAACAAGTAATGAAACCCATCCGCGTCTTGTTTGATGGGATGAAGAAGGGCGACAGTGCGATGGTGCACAGCGCTTTCGCGAAAGAGATCACCATGGCCACCGTGTTCACCGATAAAACAGGTTCTCCTGCGATTACGCATGAATCTTCTCTGGATGGATTCCTGAAACAGATCGGTACGCCACATGCGGAAACCTATAACGAGATGATCTGGGCTGAAAAGATTTCGATCGATGGCAACTTTGCGCAGGTGTGGACCGACTATGCATTTTATCTCGGAAAGAAATTCAGCCACTGCGGTGTAGACGCATTTCACCTGATGAAAGAAAAAGATGGGAAGTGGAAGATTTTTCATTTGGCCGATACACGCAGGAAAGAAGGATGTAACATTCCCAAGCACATCAGCGACCAATTTAAATGAGAGCGCTTGTAACTTCGTTGTTGATTTCACTTAGCATTGCCAGCTTCTCACAAAAGAAGTTAACCACCTTTATTTTGATTCGTCATGCGGAGAAAGTAGCGGACGGTTCTAAAAATCCTGACCTGTCGGAAGAAGGAAAGAAGAGAGCGTTGCGCCTGATCGACCTGTTTAAGAACACATCTATTGACGGGATTTTCTCCACGAATTTTCTACGAACCGAGTCGACCGTAAAACCTTTGGCAGATGCAAAGTCATTGGAAGTAAAACATTATGATGCTTTCAAAATGGCTGTGATTGACTCTTTGTTAAATGCCTATAAAGGCCGGACGATTGTTCTCTGCGGACATTCGAATAACATTCCGGCAATTGCCAACCACCTTACAGGATCAGAAATTTATAAAGACTTTGCGGACTCTGACTACGGGAACATTCTAATCGTTACGGTTGCGCCAAAGCGAAAGGATTCTGCGGTCACCTGGTTGCAGTTTTAGTTTTTGCGATAAACCGAAATTTCTACACGCCTGTTTTTAGATCTTCCTTCTTCCGTTTCGTTCGTGTCGATCGGCTCGCTTAATCCTTTTCCATCTACTTCTACACGTGCGGGGTCTATTCCTTTTTTGGTAAGATAGTCTTTCACTGTTTGTGCGCGTTTGATGGAAAGCCGTTGATTGAATTTCTCGTTGCCGATATTATCGGTATGGCCCGTGATCTTTAGTTTCATTCTGGAATCTTCTTTCAGGGTAGAGGCAAGATTTTCCAGAAATGCTTCTGTCTCATCATCCAGGTCAATGCTATTGAATTCAAAATGAAAACGCAGCGTGATTTTCTCTACCAGGAATGGTTCTGATTTGATCTTTCCTACCTCGGCATTTCCGTTGGGAGGAAGGCTATCTGTTTTTACAATCTCTACTTCGGCTGGAGAGGAAGTTGTAACCAAGGAGTCTTTCGGAGTCTGATTTTGTTTGGGAACCGGTTTTAGTTTAGGTCTTCTCACCATGCCATTGCTCACCGGCTTGGACGGAATCTGTTTTGTCTGTTTTCGGTTTCTGTTTTTTGCTTTTGGATTGACTAGCTTTTTAAAGGCAAGTGCAATTTCAAAAGCACCGAGGTTGCCGGCATTGGTAGTGAATAACGGAAAGTCATAACTCGCGCCAAGTGAAAATACTTCGCGCTCTAATTGCAGCCCTAAGATGCCGGATCTGCCGGGAACATATTTCGTGAGCAGGTTGATATGATCCTTGGGAGACTGTAAATCGTATTGAAAGCGAGTGCCGATATTGAACACGTGATTGTTTGAGTTTCCGGAGTAGAGAACTTCCGGAAAGACGGCCAACGCATTATAGCGGTACAACTCAAACCCGCCATTCAATACAAAGGTGGACGAGAGCGGAATGTTTGATTTAAAAAAAACATCTTCCCTTTGATTGATATCAAACAGCGAAAGCCCCCAATACGAAGTCGGTTGTCCGTTTCGGTCGGTTTGTATCCATTGAATGCCTGCGCTGAACGTTGTGTTGCCGGTGCGAAAGTCGCCCGATGGTTCACCCGAGGCGATGCCTTGATCGAAGCCCCGGTCTTGCACATACTGACTTCCAGTATAAAAGCCATCCATGCTGATTCTCCTGGATTGGTAGAGCACCTTTGCGCCTAGGGAAAGAACCTGATAGCGACTCACCCTTACATTTACGGCATAGGTGACTGCAGCCTCTTGCGTGCTGAAGATTCCGCCTGAGCGATCATCTAACAGCGAAACACCAATTCCGGCCCACGGCCTGCCAGTACTTGCATTCACGAGGGGATAGGATGCTGAAATAAAATTACTGTTGATGGCAAAGTCGCCTCCTGTTTTTTGTGTGCGTGACACAAGCTCAGCAGAAGCATAGCGTGTGGTTCCAATCAAAGCCGGATTAACGCGCTGTGATGTGAAGTTGTATTGACTAAATTGAAAGTATTGAGCTTTGCCAGCAGCAGAGATCAATACAAAAACAATGAAGATGAAAAGTCTGGATCGAAAGGGCATGTTATCTTATCAATAGAATTGAACCTTTCGTTTTGTCGTTGAGAAATAGAGGCTGACCATTATCTAATACGCCTTCCACTTTCCAATAGTAGAGCCCGGCAGGCTGGGGGGTTCCATTTTTTGATCCGTCCCAACTTACGCCACCCAGGTCAGACGACTCATAGACCAGGTTACCCTCTCGGTTGTAGATAGAGAAATGAAAGTCGCGCGCACTGGAAAGTCCGTAGATTTTTAGTTCGTCATTCTTTCCGTCACCATTGGGCGTAAATAAATTGGGGACGAAAGATTTATGAGACACCTCCACCAGCACTTGCGCCTGTGCTGAGCAGTGCAATGAATCATAACCGGTGACGGTATAGGTAGTGGTTTCGGCAGGAGAGGCGAGGGGATGTGAAGAGTTAGCATCACTTAAGCCTGTCGCGGGCGACCACACATAGGTGCTGGCTCCGCTCACACCCAGCGGAGCACCACCACCAAATGCAATCTTATAATCGGTGCCATCCAACACCAGTGCAGGTTTGCTCAGTTTTATGTTTTCGGTTTGCCTGATAAAACACCCGTGGTCGTTATTGCCAGTGCCAATGATCGTTTCATCTTTTGAAATAGTATAGCTCAGTGTGTTGCCTGTGCCTTTGGTCGTACCCTTGTTGTCCTTCCAACTTACCGACTTCCACTCAGCACCGATGCTAAGACTGAGTATAGTGCCTTCGCATCCTGTGAAGTTTTGTACCACCTTAAGTGTGTCTTTCTTGAGAACATTTAGCAGATATGTATTGATTGCGTTGCAAACATTGCTGGCGTGCGGCAGAAACGAAAAGATAGTATCTGTTTTTAGATCGGCATTGATGGTTGTGGATTTTCCCAAAAAGCCTTTTCGAAAGGAGAACCACATGACCGGTTGTGGTTCGGTACGTTTTACGGGTTTGTTGTCGCACACCGTGAGGGTTTTAGGGGTCTGTGCCGTACAATTGCCTCCTGCGGTGCCGATTAAACTCTGTTGCGCGTAAACTGAATTGTCTACTCACTCAATATTACAATCATAATTGACGATGCTAGATTTGATCAGGG
>CAZNCO010000071.1:0-12001 GCA_964571345.1 uncultured Ohtaekwangia sp. | reverse complement strand
TAAACATCCCCATTGCGGGCTACCATTCAGGTCCTGAAATATTTGATGGGGTTGAGTGCGAACTTGAATACGGAAATCCGCGCGCGGCTTTGGTAGAGCCTTATTCTGTGGTGCTCACAAAAAAAGCTGCCAGGAAATTATTCAAACAGGAAAATCCGGTTGGCGAAACATTCAATGTTGGAAAAGAAGGCCCCTATAAGGTAACAGGTATATTAAAAGAAACGGATCACAAAACACACATTGCCTTTGAGGCATTGGCTAGCATGTCAACTGTTAAAAGTCTCGAGGCAATTGATAAGAGAGGAAATGGAATTGACAATTGGTACAACTACACGCTGGGGTGGGTATATATCCAGTTGGAAAAAGGGAAGACGTCTGCAGACATTCAACCGCATCTGGAGAAGATTCAGAAAAAATATTTCACCACACTCCCTAAGCCCGACAGCCAGCAGCGTGTGCAGTATAAGTTACAAAGTCTGATGAGCATTACACCAGGACCGTTTATTAATAATATGATCGGACCGTTCTTACCGTGGATCTTTGTTTATTTTTTCATCGGCCTTGCTGCTGTGGTCATGCTCACTTCGTGTTTCAATTTTACAAATCTTTCTATTGCACGATCGCTCACTCGCGCCCGTGAGATTGGTGTAAGAAAAGTAACGGGTGCCATGCGCTGGCAAGTGTTTGTGCAGTTTCTTTCCGAATCTATACTCGTGTCTTTGCTGGCTTTGGTGGGCGCAATTATTTTGCTGATTTCTGCAAGACCCCTTCTTCAACAATTAAGTTTTGCCCGTCTCATGAGATGGGATCTTGAAATAAATTATTTCATCTATGCCATTTTCATTGCCTTCGCGGTGATCGTTGGAATATTGGCCGGAATTTTTCCCGCTGCGGTGCTGAGTGGATTTCAGCCGGTGAAAGTGTTGAAAGGTTTCGGCTCCATGAAGTTATTTTCTGGAATCCGTTTGAGGAAAACATTATTGGTGATGCAATTCACTTTTTCGTTGTTGTTTATCATTTCCGTGATTGTTGTTTTCAACCAGTTGCAACTTTTTTTGAAGGCTGATCATGGATTTAACATGGAAAACAAGATTGTGGTAGGGCTCAACAACACTTCTGCGACTATACTTAAAAATGAATTGCTCAAACATAAGAATATTGAAAATGTAACAGCGGTTTCGCATGTACTAGCAGCCGGCACTACTTTTGGTGAGGATTTCAAAAGATCCTTTGAAGACAAAGACTGGATAAATGTTGCTTACTATTCCACTGATGAAGATTATCTGAAAAATCTCGAAATACCCTTGGTAGCCGGAAAATTCTTCACAGCGGAACAGGGTGAGTCCAACAAAAACTTCATTGTGCTCAATGAAAAAGCACTTGAGACATTTCATTTCAAAAATGCGGCCGATGCAATTGGTCAGGAGTTGATTTCTCACAATGATTCTACCAGAAAGCAAATTATTGGCGTTGTGAAAAATTACAATCATCAATTGCTAATGGAAAAAATGGATCCAATGGTGCTTGTCTACCATTCTGCCGAATTCAAATTATTGCAAATCAAATATAACGGGACCTACGATGACGCAGGCCGCACGGTGGAGGAAGTCTGGGCCAAAGTGAACCCTACCATGAAGGTTGATTACAAAGATTTCAGCGGTGAGATTCATAAGATCTATGACATTCTCTTTGGCGATCTTGTAAGCATACTCGGGTTGATAGCTTTTCTTGCTATCGTGATATCATGCCTCGGTTTGTTGGGTATGGCTACGTATGCGACCGAATCCCGCGTTAAGGAAATTTCCATTCGCAAGATTTTGGGAAGCAGCGACCGTTCTTTGGTCTATCTTTTGTCAAAAGGCTTTGTGGTTATTCTGCTGATCGCAATTGCAATCGCAGTGCCGCTGGCATATTTTGCTAATAACCTCTGGCTCGAGCAGTTGGCCTACCACGTTTCGGTGGATTTTTTCACCGTCACTCTTGGAGTAATTGCACTGCTGCTTTTTGGTGTGGTAACGATCGGGTCGCAAACCTGGCGCGCCTTGTATGTCAATCCAGTAAAGAATTTAAAGAGTGAATAGATCGAGGAAAATCATTAGCCTGACCTTAAAAAATGCGCTATACTTGTGGCGCATTTTTTTATGAGTGAATTCGGATTGTATTTCGACTTGGGCCGGGAGCACATATTGGATTATGCCAATGGCTACGATCACATTTTATTTGTAGTGGCACTGTGCGCGCTTTACGTATGGAGCGATTGGAGGAAGATTTTAATCCTGGTTACAGCCTTTACGATTGGCCATTCTATCACTTTAGCGTTGGCAACTTTGCAATGGATCAGTGTAAAGTCAGAACTTGTTGAGTTTCTCATCCCGGTTACAATTTTTACAACCGCAGTTTCTAATCTTTTCAAAAAGGAAGAAGCCATCAGCAAAACAAAAGTCCAGCTCAACTACGCTTTTGCTTTGTTCTTTGGGCTCATTCATGGCATGGGTTTCTCCAATTATTTGCGCGCCCTTTTGGGAAAAAGTGGCTCTATCTTGTCACCGCTATTGGCCTTTAACCTTGGTCTTGAGTTGGGACAAATAATTGTTGTAACCTTATTTCTGGTTATCAGTTATATTTTGGTCGATTTGATGAAGGTGCAACGAAGGGATTGGAAAATGATTATCTCATCGGCCATTGCTGGTATTGCATTTATCCTGATCAAAGATCGAATCTTTTTCTAAACGTACTTAATTTTAAAAATCAAATAAAACTTATGAAGCGATTACTACATATTGTATTCTTTGTGATTACGGTAGCCTCTTTTGCGCAGGAGCAACCCAAGGCCGATGCTCCACAATGGAAAGGCAAGTTTGAACAAATGGATCAGATGCTGCCAACTCCAAATGAATACCGCACTGGCTCTGGTTCGCCTGGCCCTAAATATTGGCAACAGCAAGCGGACTATGACATTACAGCAGAGCTGAATGATGAAAATCAAAGCATCACCGGAAGTGAAACAATCACTTATACGAATAACTCACCTGATGTGTTGAAATATCTTTGGATGCAGCTCGATCAAAATCTTTTTGCAAAGGATAATAACACCTCCAAAACATCTACCAGCGGATTGCGCGATTCTTCAGCGGCAAAAATGATGGCCTCGCAACTTGGGCTTTGGGATTATGAAGGTGGATACAAAATCAAAGCCGTGAAGGATGCGAGTGGAAAAGATTTGTCTTACACCATCAACAAAACAATGATGCGTATTGATTTGCCAACTCCTTTAAAACCGGGAACGAAAGTTTCTTTCAAAGTAGATTGGTCTTTCAATGTGCTTGACAGAAATGTGGCCGGTGGCCGCAGCGGCTACGAATATTTTCCGAAAGACAACAACTATGTTTATACGATCGCCCAGTGGTTTCCACGCATGTGCGTTTATGATGACGTGGTGGGTTGGCAGAACAAGCAGTTCCTTGGCCGTGGCGAGTTCACTCTTCCTTTCGGGAATTATAAAGTAAGTTTGACTGTTCCAGCCGATCACATTATCGCAGCAACGGGTATGATCAAAAACCCTGCGCAGGTTTTGAACAGCACTCAGATCGCCCGCTTTGAAAAGGCAAAAACAACCTACGATAAACCGGTGGTGATTGTAACCCAAGCAGAAGCAATCGAAAAGGAAAAAACAAAATCAAAAGAGAAGAAGACGTGGTAGTTTGAGGCAAACAATGTTCGTGATTTCGCTTTTGCAACTTCACGCAAATTTATTTGGGATGCGATGGCAGTGAAGATTGCCAACAACTCTCCTCTGGCTATGTCATATTATCCGAAGGAAGGAAATCCGTTGTGGGAGAAAGAATCTACCCTTGCTGTAAAAAATACAATTGAGGTTTATTCAAAATACACTGTGGATTATCCTTATCCGCAAGCTACTTCAGTACACGCAGCTAGCATTGGCATGGAATACCCAATGATATGCTTCAACTTTGGTCGCCCGAAAGAAGATGGATCTTATGATGAAAAACTTTTGCAAGGAATGCTAGGTGTAGTAATTCATGAAGTGGGCCATAATTTCTTTCCGATGATTATCAACAATGACGAGCGCCAAACTACCTGGATGGATGAAGGTGTTAATAGCTTTGTGCAATTGCTCACAGAGCTGGAGCGCTATCCGAAAGATCGCTATCCAAAACTTGACTTTACACGTGGGTTGCCTGCCGGATTGGTTCCCTACATGAAGGGTGATAAAGCTACCATGCGCCCCTTGATGACAAACTCAGAACAGGTTATCAAATTTGGCCCTGAGCAATACCAAAAGGCTGCAACTGCTTTGTATATCTTGAGAGAAACTGTGATGGGGCACGAACTATTTGATAAATCTTTTAAAGAATATGCGCAGCGCTGGGCGTTCAAACATCCAAAGCCTGCGGATTTCTTCCGCACTATGGAAGACGCATCTGCCGTTGATTTGGATTGGTTCTGGAAAGGTTGGTTCTACACAACTGACAATGTAGACATGTCGCTTGATCAGGTGAAGTGGTATAAGTTACGCACCGATAAAGCAAACGTGGAAGGCAAAGAAAAGAGCGTAACTAAAGGAGATTTGGCATCATCTAAAGATGGCGACAAGAAAGCTGAGGATTTTAGTAATGGCCCAAGTTATTTCAGCGTGATTCCAACAGATCAACGTTTCTATGGCGAGTTCCAAAATAGGATTGATGACAAAGCTGTTGTGAGCAAATTGGAGAACAAAAACTTCTATGAAATTACATTGTCAAACAAGGGTGGCTTGGTGATGCCAGTGATCATCGAGTGGACTTATAAAGACGGAACAAAAGAACAGGAAAGAATTCCTGCCGAAATCTGGCGTACTAATGAAAGTAAAATCACGAAAGTGTTTGCCAAAGAGAAAGAAGTTGTAAGTGTTGTGTTGGATCCTCAAAAAGAAACATCTGATATTACTGTGGAAGACAATTCATTTCCTCGCGTGAATCAGCCCTCAAAATTTGATGAGTTCAAAAAGAAATCAAACTAATCTTGAATAGAAACTGATGCCGCGCTGAGCTATGCGCGGCATTTTGTTTTACATTTTAATCTTGAAAAGAACAATGAATCGAATTCTTATAGTACTCTTTGCACTTTGGTGCATCCAATTAAATGCACAGGATAAGAAATGGGAAGGCAAGTTTGAGCAGCTTGATCAAATGTGGCCCACACCTAACAGTTATCGCTCATCATCAGGCGCGCCAGGTCCAAACTACTGGCAGCAGCGTGCAGACTATGATATCGATGTAGAACTGAATGATGAAAATCAAGTCATCACTGGAAAGGAAACCATTACTTATTATAACAATGCTCCAGAAACATTAAAATTTCTGTGGTTGCAGTTGGATCAGAATAATTTGTCGAATGGAAACATGACTGATAAGACTGAAACAAACCGCGTTCGTGATTCAATACCTACGCGGTGGTTCCCGCTCTCTGGAGACACATATGGTTATGATGGTGGTTTTAAAATCAAATCGGTAAAGGATGCGGCCACGGGTAAGGATCTTCCCTTCCTTATCAACCATACCATGTTACGTGTTGATATTCCAACGCCATTGAAGACAGGAGATAAGTATTCTTTTAAAGTAGAGTGGAGCTATACGGAAAAAGACCGCTTGAAATTCGGGGAGCGCGGAGGCTACGAATATTTCCCTGAAGACGGAAACTACCTTTATACGGAAGCACAATGGTTTCCCCGGATGTGCGTGTTTGATGACTATGAAGGCTGGCAGAACAAACAGTTTTTAGGCCAGGGAGAGTTTACACTAACGTTTGGAAATTATAAGGTGCGTATTACAGTTCCCTCGGATCACATTGTTGGTGCGACAGGAGTTCTTCAAAATCCAAAGGCTGTTTTGACACCCACACAACTTGAACGTTTTGAATTAGCAAAAAAGACTTTTGACAAACCGGTGGTGATCGTTACAGAAGACGAGGTTAAGCAAAAAGAGAAAGAGCACTCGAAAAAGAAAAGCACCTGGGAATTTGTCGCAGAAAATGTTCGTGACTTTGCATTTGCTACTTCACGTAAATTCATTTGGGATGCGATGGCCGTGAAAGTGAACGACAAAACTCCACTTGCTCAGTCCTTGTATCCAAAAGAAGGAAATCCTTTGTGGGGGAAAGAATCAACCCTGGCAATCAAAAACACATTAGAAGTTTACTCGTCTCGCACATTTGACTATCCGTATCCAACAGCATATTCTGTACATACCGCGAATCAAGGGATGGAATATCCAATGATTTGTTTTAATGGCGGTCGCCCAGCAAAAGATGGTAGCTACTCGCAGCGCGTTTATGAAGGCATGGTGGGAGTAATTATTCACGAAGTAGGTCACAATTTTTTCCCGATGATTGTGAACTCAGACGAGCGACAGTGGAGTTGGATGGACGAGGGCTTAAATTCGTTTTTGGAGAGAGAAACAAAACGCGAGCGTTATCCCAATGTTAATATTGGCTGGGGCTCCCCTAAGGGTCTTGCACGCTACATGGCAGGAGATAAGAATATGATGCGACCGATTATGTGGAACTCCGATAATATTCCGGGAAATGACTTTGGCCCGAATGCATATGGAAAGCCGGCAGCAGCCTTGACATTGCTTCGTGAGACGGTGATGGGCCCCGAACTTTTTGATAAATCATTTAAAGAATATGCACAGCGCTGGGCATTCAAGCAGCCAAAACCTGCTGATTTCTTCCGCACCATGGAAGATGCATCTGCCGTTGACCTTGATTGGTTTTGGAGAGGATGGTTTTACACCGTTGACAATGTAGATGTAGAACTGGATGATGTAAAATGGTTTAAACTAAAGGCTGAGAAAGCTGATCCTGAAAAGAAAACTCCTAAAACAGAAAAAGGAGATCTAGCCAAAAAAGAAAGATCAACTGATTTCAGTCAGGGTCCTCAGGACTTTACAATGGTCAACACGCCCGATAATTTTTATGGTGAATTCAAAAATAAAATTGACGACACTAATGTTCGACAGAAATTGGCTGACAAAAATATTTATGAGATCACGCTAAAAAACAAAGGAGGTCTAGTAACTCCGGTAATAATCGAATGGACTTATAAAGATGGATCGAAAGAGAAAGAAATAATTCCGGCAGAAATCTGGCGCACCAATGAGACTGAGGTGAAAAAGATTTTCATGAAGTAGAAAGAGGTTACCAACATCGTGATTGATCCTACTGGAGATACCGCAGATACTAATCTCGGCAACAACGTTTTTCCTAAAAAGCCAAGTGAGAGTAAATTTGACCAGTTCAAGAAAAACTAACAAAGAGACTTAGCTATGCACAAAAAAGGCTCGCATATATGCGCGCCTTTTTTTGATGTGGATTTAAGCTCATCTGATTTTGATCCACTTCTTTTTCACAGCCAGCATAATTAATTCACTTGAATTATTAACCTGATATTTTTGAATCAGATTTTTCCGGTGCGTCTGAATAGTATGTTCGCTCAATACCAGGATTTCGGCAATTTGTTTACTGCTTTTTCCCATTGCCATCAGCGACAGAATTTCTGTTTCCCGCTTTGTTGGTGGAGGTTCAATTCCCTGATTTAATGGATCGCCCACAAAATTTTCAAGCAAAGCCATATTCACGGCCGTCACCAATTGCTTTTCTGTAAAAGGTTTCACCAGGTACGCTGTAGGCTTTGTAGAAGCCGCTTGTCGAAGAGTATTTTCATCCGCAAAAGCTGTAAGGTATAAGAATGGAACCTCGTAAAAGTCTTTAAGCTTGCGGGCTAATTCAATTCCATTCAGTTCGCCTTTTATTTGGATATCACAAATCACCAGCGATGGTTTTCTATGTTGAATTACTTCCAGCGCCTCCTTGCCTTCCGCTGAGATGCCACAAATGTGATATCCTTCATTCTCTAATATGGTTGCAATATTTTCAGCCACAATCATTTCATCTTCAACAATAAGAATCTCCATCAATTATTGATTATGATTTGGAAGACTGCACCGTTATCATTCCTGGTCATGAGGGATGCATTTAGCTGGCCCGATAAAGTTTGAACAAGTCTCAGACCAAAAGTGGTAATGTCTTTTAATTTTATTTCCGGCAGCCCGGGGCCATTATCGCGCACAATTAGTTCCAGCTGATTTTGTTTATTTCGTTCTAAAATAATCTTAAGCTCAGGGCTTTCTACGAACGCAAAGGCGTGTTTAAAGGCATTTACAATTAATTCGTTGATGATCAGCCCAAGTGGAATAGCGACATCGACATTTAGATTTTTTTCATCATGTCCTATTCTCTTTTTAATGGTTGAAATATCAAACCCGTATGAGTCTGCTAATGCCCGCGAAAGAGAATTTAAATAGTCATCCATATTTACTTCATTCAATCCATTGTTCAAATATAATTTTTGGTGAATGAGTGACATCGCCTCAACACGCATCTGCCCTTCTTTCAGAGCTGCCTTGGCATTTTTATCAGTTATACGATATTGTTGAAGGCTCAGCAGACTGCTAATGGTTTGCATATTGTTTTTAACCCGATGATGCAATTCCCGAATAAGGGTTTCAATTTGATTATTCTTTTGCTCCAATAGCTCTGCCTGGTGTTTCTTGGTTTTAAAATTGTAATAGAGAGCCAGCGAGAGTGTGAGCATAATCACCAACCCAACCACCAGGGCAATGGCTTCCTTATTTTTTCGGTTTAGTTCTTGCTCAAGCAACTCCTTTATCTGATTGACTTGGGCTAACTCAATGTCTTTTTCTTTTGTCTTCAGCCTTGTTTCTATTTCTTTTACAGTGTAATAACGACCGGCCGTTTGTAGCGAGTCATTTAGCTTATAGTACCTAATCAGGTGATATATTTTCTTGTCTTGCAGACCTTTCATTTCAAAATAATCTGCCAAAGAATGATGAATTAGACTATTCAAAAAAGGATCCTGAAATGGAAATTTACTTTGGATTATGTTCATCAGAGAATCAGACGACTTTTTTCGTCCGGAGCGTACCAGGGTATGCATTAGGCCGGGAAGACTAACCTGAATGGAGTATGGATCTTCATTTTCTAGTTTATAAGCCTCTTTATAATCGGAAACGGATGCATGTAGGTTCCCCTTCTGTTCTTGCAGCCAGGCGCGAACAAAATAGAAGGCTGACGATTTTAGTTTGTCGCTTTTATGATACTGCCTGATAAGTGTCAGGCATGAGTCATAGAGCTTGGCGACCATCGAATAATTGTTTGTCTTAAAACTTTCGTACTGCGCAAGTGGCAATAGAACGTACGGAAGAAATACAAAATTCTTTTTCTCATAGAATTCTTTTACAACCAGTGCTTGATAATAAGAAGCATTTTCAAAATCTTCCAAAGCAAAATATGCCATGCTAAGTATTCTGTAAAGAGTGGCCTTGGGTTGTCTGTAGAGGAATGAAATGCGTTTTTGTAAACTGCGCTTGGGTTGAAAGTATTCCGAATTATCCAACCGTTCACGAATCTGGATTAAAGACTCAATGGATTTTCCCCACCTGCCTTGTTTACTATGAAACCTGGCTTCCAATTTATTAAAGAGTGCCATCACATCATCGTTGGGATCTGCGGTGGATAGTGCCAGAGCATAAGCGGAGTCGAATTTTAATATCGCATGATCGATCCTGTCATTGCTTCCTGCTAGATTAACACCCTCCAAGCTCGTTAGAATGCTGAGGTTAAAAAGATCGGTTTTTCCGCAAAGAAATTTACCTTTCTTTATCCAGAAAATTGAACTGTCATATTTGCTCGCATAATAATAAGCCATTGCCAAGAATGAAATCGCATCACGCGTGATTACAGAATGCATTAGAACAGAGTCTTCCAATCCTATGTGAACCGCTTTACCCGCAAAAGTTTTTGCTCTGTTGATATGATTATGCTGAAGGTGGAGGAAGGCTTGAAGATGAAGAAGTTTAACTTGGTAGTCACGTCTTTTTATTTCTTTTGCCTTTTTGAGAGCAAGCGAAAATAGACTATCCATAGTGGAGCCTCCCGATTTACTGCTGCTTGAAATTTTATTGAACAAATCAATTACCTCTGTGGAGTCCGTAGCTGTATAGATATTCGCATTGGATATAAATGTTCCTATTAAAATCAAACCTATTGCCAGCAGGGCACGAACTGCGCCTCTGGCTTGATAATTGAAAATATAAAAATGCAAGCTCTTCACTTTGAAAAAATATTGCAGATTAAGGAAATAAAATTCACTAAAAATAAGAGTTCTGTTTCTTTTATCAAGCACAAGAAGTGAATGCCGGGAAATCCTGAAGTATTTTGTGTTTAATTTTTTCTCATCTTTTCATAAGATGAGATTAACAAAAATATTTTTTCCGATTTTATCTGATCTTGAAATTTTCACCAGCCGAAATCAATTTAATTTGAATTCGTCTTAAAAGGTAGTGCATTGTTTTTAAAACAAATGTCTGATGTTGGGTGAAGAAGTAATCTATACTTGGGAAAATAAAAAAGCCCCCGAAAAAAATCAGGGGCTATCTTTTAAAACTTTGATTTGGTAGAATCTATCCGTTCATCGAAATTAAAAATTCTTCATTGTTTCGCGTTCCTTTCATTTTTGATTGAAGGAATTCCATTGCTTCGATTGAATTCATATCGGCCATGAATTTGCGTAAGATCCAAACGCGCTGAAGTTCTTCTTCTTTCATCAACAGATCTTCACGTCTGGTGCCGGATGCCGGAACATCAATAGCAGGATATACCCTGCGGTTGGAAAGTTTGCGATCCAGCTGCAACTCCATGTTACCTGTTCCTTTAAATTCTTCGAAGATAACTTCGTCCATTTTTGAGCCAGTGTCAATTAATGCTGTGGCGATGATCGTGAGCGATCCACCATTTTCAATTTTACGTGCGGCACCAAAGAATCGTTTCGGCTTGTGCAGTGCATTGGCATCCACACCACCCGAAAGGATTTTTCCAGACGAAGGAACAACAGTGTTGTACGCGCGGGCAAGTCGTGTAATCGAATCCAACAGAATTACTACATCATGACCGCACTCGGTCATGCGCTTTGCTTTCTCTAATACGATGCTCGCGACTTTTACGTGACGTTCGGCTTGCTCGTCAAATGTAGAAGCAATTACCTCAGCATTTACGCTGCGGGCCATGTCAGTGACTTCTTCAGGACGTTCATCGATCAACAACACAATCAAATAAACTTCTGGATGGTTGGCTGCAATAGCGTTGGCGATGTTTTTCAACAACACAGTCTTACCTGTTTTAGGCTGGGCTACAATCATTCCGCGCTGGCCTTTCCCGATAGGTGAGAACAAATCCAGAATGCGAGTTGACATATTGTCCGGAGTTGTGCTCAGCTTTAATTTTTGCTCGGGAAAAAGAGGAGTCAAATATTCGAAAGCTACACGATCGCGAATTTCTTCAGTTGTCTTTCCATTTACGCTATCAATTTTCAGAAGCGCAAAGTATTTTTCTCCCTCCTTTGGCGGGCGAATTTGTCCTTTAACAGTATCTCCCAGCTTTAAGCCGAATAATTTTATTTGAGATGGAGAAACATAAATATCATCGGGGCTTGCGAGATAATTGTAATCCGAAGATCGCAAGAAACCATAGCCATCTTGCATTATTTCCAGCACGCCTTCGTTGCTCACCACGCCATCAAAGTCGCGTACGCTATTTTCTTTGCGCTGCTGCTGTTGAGGTTGATTGGGTTGTTGTTGGCTGGGATTTGGCTGATTTTCTTCTTGAGGCTTCTGTTGTTGATTAACAACTTCGGGTTGTTGCTCAACAATAGGTTCTGGTGTATCTTCAAAGCGTGTCACGTTTTGGGCAAGTTCAAGGTCAACGCTTTTTAACAATTCATCACTGGTAATCTCTTGTGCAGCTGAAGACACTGCTGCGGCTACAGGCGGAGCAACGTTTTCGCGTCTGCGTGGTCGCATGTTGCGTTCTGGAGTTTCAGCTTTTTCAGCTTTCGGCTCGGGCTGGGTAGCCTGTTGGTCGAGAA
>CAZNCO010000070.1:0-12186 GCA_964571345.1 uncultured Ohtaekwangia sp. | reverse complement strand
GACTGATGACCGCTCTCTTCTTCGCATTGATAGGAATGATTTACGGCCGCACGCACACGCGCATGCTTGACGAGATGGGCGGCTTGATGAAAGTGATTCCCTTCTTGTCGGTCGTTTATGTGATCGCGGGTTTGGCTTCACTTGGCTTGCCGGGCTTGAGTGGCTTCGTTGCCGAGATGACCATATTTGTTGGGTCGTTTCAAAATGCAGATACGTTCCATCGCATCGCAACGATTGTTGCTTGTTCATCCATTGTGGTAACAGCCGTTTACATTCTTCGCGTTGTTGGAATATTGTTGCTCGGCCCCATCAAGAACAATCACTATCTCGAATTGAAAGACGCCATGTGGTTTGAAAAACTGGGAACAGTCACGCTGGTAGTTTCTATTGCCACTATAGGTTTGGCTCCGCTGTGGCTTTCCAACTTAATCAAAGAGCCACTGCCTGCTATACTTCAAAATTTAATCAACTAAGGTTATGAGCTGGAACATTTTATCGGCTATGCGCCTCGAAGTACTTCTTACCGTATTTATTCTGATACAACTCGTTGCCGACATCACCGAAAGCAACGCAAACAAGAATCTGATTCATTTCACTATTTGGTCAACGGTCGGCTTGCTCGTTGTTGGATTCATTCCTGCTGAGCCTGTGAAATTATTCGGGAGTATGTATATCAACGATCCGCTACGGATGTTCTTGAAAAATATCCTTACGCTATCAACCTTAATTGTCTTTCTACAATCATCCACAGCCTTGTTGAAACCAATGCACCAGGCAAAAACGGGTCCGTTCTATTTATCGGTGTATGCTACGCTGATGGGCATGTTCTTTATGATTTCGGCAGGTGATTTTCTGATGCTTTATTTAGGATTGGAGATGGCTACGCTTCCACTCACGCTCTTAGCTGCATTCAATAAATCACTGAAGCGTTCTGCAGAGGCAGGCGTGAAGTTATTAATGTCATCCGCTGTTTCGTCTGCGATTTTACTTTTCGGACTTTCCATGATGTATGGCGTTTACGGAACTTTACATTTTGGTGAAATTGCATCACAGTCGTCTGAAAGTTCACTTGCCGTTTTGGCGTTGATCTTTTTCCTGGCAGGATTGGGATTCAAACTTTCACTCGTGCCATTCCACCTTTGGACTGCAGATGTGTACGAAGGTGCTCCACTTCCTGTCACAACTTATTTCTCTGTTGTTTCAAAAGGAGCATCGCTCTTCACACTCATGCTGGTATTATATCGCGTATTCGGTTCTCAATCTCATGTGTGGACTGTGGCTTTGTATTCCCTCGCAGTCGCCACGATGGTGGTCGGTAACTTATTTGCATTGCGACAAAAAAATATGAAACGCTTCCTGGCCTTTTCATCTATCACACAAGCTGGATTCATGATGCTCGGGTTCATGAACACAGATTCATTAGGGATGAACACGATTATTTATTTCATGCTCATCTATGGCTTGTCGAATCTGGCGGTGTTTGGTATTTTGTCCATCGTGAACAATGCAACTGGCAAAGAAGGAATGGATGACCTGAATGGTTTCTATCAAACCAATCCGGGCCTCAGCATTATTATGCTAATTTCTCTTTTCTCGTTAGCGGGAATTCCTCCTGTTGCCGGATTCTTTGGAAAGTTTTTCCTCTTCACCGCAGCTGCCTCAAAAGGAATGTACATCCTTGTTTTCATCGCAGTGCTTAACGCAACGATTTCACTTTACTATTACCTGCTGGTGGTGAAAGCTATGTTCATCAATAAAAGTGAAACGCCTATTGCATCACTCTCAACTTCATTCTACGAAAAATTTAGTCTCACTCTTTGCGTAACAGGCGTTGTCGCGATTGGTTTTGTGAGTGGAGTTTATAATTATATTCAGTCACTAATTATCTAGGTACTTAGTTTTTTCACAATCTCTTCGCAGATTTTATGGGTGCGCAAGATTTCCTGGGCAGCGGTTACTGGCTTTTCTGCGGATGTGATTTTCTGCAAGAAATTATCTACAATCTGTTCAAACCCGCGCTTGAACAGAGTAGGCTCCCAGTCACTGGTGCCTGATTTTTTTTCGTGCTTATCCTGAAGAATGACTGATTCGCTAAGGTTGTAAACAACTCTCTTTTCACCAGAAGAAAAGACTTCCACTTTTTCTTCAACGGTGCCGCTGTCTCTGTTCATGATACCAATGGCTGTTGCACCATTGCCGGAAATAAATTGAACTACGGCATGATAAAGCAAATTGTTTTTCTTCTTCCCATTCACCAAAATCTTTTCGATGGGGTAGGGGAAGAGATAAAGCAGAGTATCGATCACATGAATGAAATCATCCAATACAAAAACACGCACATCTCCCGGCAAGGATTTGCGGTTCTTTTGCATGATGATCATGTTGATATCTTCTACAGTTTTTAGATTTTGATACGAAGGGGCAAACCTTCGGTTGAACCCAACCATTAGGAGCAGGCCTTTCTGCTTGGCGAGTGTTACTAATTTTTCAGTTGCTGCGAAATCATAAGTGACGGGTTTATCTACATATACATGAATGTTATGGTTTAAAAGTGTTTCCACAATTTCACGATGCGAAGAGGTAGCCGTATGAACAAATGCGCCCGTTATGCCACTGCTGATTAATGATTCGAGATTTTGGTGCAGATACTTGAAACGGTATTGTTCACCAACGTGTAACAGCCGTGCTACATTACGAGTGCATAAATGAATCTCCGCCTTTTTTCTACTGAGAACAGGTAGATATGCTTTCTCAGCAATATCGCCCAGGCCAATGATTCCAATTTTTAACATAAAAAATCCTCTTGTTTTTAAATCGGAATTCCTTTTTGCCGATCGGCTTGAAAGATAGGCTGTGCAATAGTGAAATTCAAATGGAACGTTATTATTGGCGCTCATTTTGTGTTTTTCGATGCTGTTCCTGTGGGGCTCATACCTTGAATCTATCATTTTTCCAGATGACGAAAGTCATTCTTTGAGGGTGAGGATCAACATAACTTTTATCATCATTTCAAGGGAAATTAATCGCTACAACTATGACCAAAATATTAGAACATTTAGAAGAAGCCACCATCCGTTTTGCCGGTGATTCGGGAGATGGAATGCAGCTGGTGGGTACACAATTTTCGGAGACATCAGGCTTCGCAGGAAACGAAGTAAATACTTTTCCGGATTACCCTTCTGAGATACGTGCTCCAGAAGGAACACTTTATGGCGTAAGTGCTTTTCAAGTTCATTTCGGTACGCACAACATTCATACTTCAGGCGATCACATCGATGTGCTGATTGCCATGAATGCATCGTCTCTGAAAGTGAATCTTGCGAATTTGCGAAAAGGGGGAATCATCATTGCTAATACGGAAGGATTTGATTCGCGTAATCTCACATTGGCAAAATATGAAAGCAATCCTTTGGAAAGTGGTATTCTTAACGACTATGAAGTTAACACGCTGGATATTACGAAAGAACTCAAATCGGCATTGAGTGATATTGATGTACAGTCGAAGCTCATCAGTAAAATCAAAAATATTTTTGCGCTAGGTATCACATACTGGCTTTTCCATCGTCCGCTGGAGCCAACCATTAACTGGATCAATAAGAAATTTAAAGGCAAAGACGATGTGATTCTTGCCAACATTCATGCGCTTCGGGCTGGCTGGAATTACGCTGAAAAAAATCCCAACTTCAAGCAACAATATGTTGTAGACCGTTCACCGCTTCCCCCCGGTCGCTACAGAAGCATCACGGGCAACGAAGCCATTGCACTTGGTTTGGTAGTAGCTTCGCGCAAAGCAAATCTTCCGCTCTTCCTTGGCTCGTATCCCATCACTCCAGCGACAGATGTTCTCCATGCCATTTCCGGTTACAAAAAGTATGGTGTGAAGCACCTGCAGGCAGAGGATGAAATCGCAGGTATATGCAGTGCAATTGGTGCAGCTTTTGGCGGAAGCCTTGCAGCAACGACCACCAGCGGACCCGGACTTTCTTTGAAAACAGAAGCGATGGGCCTTGCCGTGATGACGGAGCTTCCATTGATCATTGTAGACGTGCAGCGAGCTGGTCCATCCACCGGTATCCCGACTAAAACAGAACAAAGCGATTTGCTTATGGGCATGTTCAGTCGCCATGGCGAAGCGCCTATGCCTATAGTCGCGGCATCTGGTTCGGCAGATTGTTTTGATATTACCCTCGAAGCTGTTCGTATCGCCTTAAAGTATATGACTCCGGTTTTGATTTTAAGTGATGGATATATTGGCCAGGCATCTGAGCCCTGGAAGATTCCTTCGCTCACAACGCTGCCCGAGATCAAAGCGTATTTCACAAATAACCCGAATGGTTTTGCACCTTATAAACGGGACGAAGAAACGTTGCGCAGGCAATGGGCAATTCCTGGTTTTCAGAATATGGAACACCGCATCGGTGGGTTAGAAAAAGAAGATGGATCAGGAAACGTAAGTTCTGATTCTGTCAATCATGAAAAGATGACTACCCTGCGTGCGGAAAAAATCAACCGCATTGCCAATGATATTCCCGAATTGAATGTTGAGGGCGAGCAGGAGGGAGATGTGTTGATGCTCAGCTGGGGAAGCACCTATGGAGCAGCAAAGACGGCCTTTGAGCGACTAAGAGCGAAAGGTCATTCGCTTTCATTTGCACACCTGCGGTATCTGAATCCATTCCCGAAAAATCTCGGAGAGGTGTTGGGTCGTTTTCAACGCGTGGTGATACCTGAGTTGAATATGGGGCAGCTACAATTGTTGATACAAGCCAAATATCTCAAGCAGGTGACGGGCATTCACAAGATGCAGGGCAAACCATTTAAGTCAACGGAGATAGAATCGAAACTGGAAAGTTTATTAACCCAAAAAGAAATTCTTGTATGAAGACCGCGATAGATGAACTACTCGAAAAGCCACACGTTGGCGAATTGATTTATACAGCAAAAGATTTTAAACCGAATGTTGATGTACGATGGTGTGCAGGCTGCGGAGCTATTTCTGTTTTGTCACCCTCGCAACGTTTAATGCCAGAGTTGGGAATTCCGAAAGAGAAAATAGTTTATGTTTCCGGTATCGGATGTTCAGGCCGGTTTCCTTATTATATGGATACCTATGGTTTTCACTCCATCCATGGTCGGGCATTGGCGATTGCTTCCGGTTTGAAAATTGCCCGCCCCGACTTAAGTGTGTGGGTAGTGACAGGCGATGGCGACAACATGAGTATCGGTGGAAATCATTTCATACATGCTTGTCGCAGAAATGTGGACATGAACATTATGATGTTCAACAATGAAGTTTACAGTTTGACGAAAGGTCAATACTCGCCAACATCACATCGCGGGCAAGTTACAAAGTCGTCACCCTTGGGTGCATTGGATGATCCTTTCAATCCGGTGGCACTTGCATTGGGCGCAGGAGCAACATTTGTAGCGCGTGGTCATGATAAAGATCGCACGCAATTGCAACAGCTGCTGAAGCGGGCGTATGAACATAAAGGCACAGCGTTCGTAGAAATTTATACCAATTGCAGAATCTTCAATGATGGAGCCTTCGATTTATATACCAATGCAGACACGAGAGACAATGCTACCATCTTCCTTGAACATGGCAAGCCTTTGATCTTTGGTAAAACAAGAAACAAGGGAATCATTCTTGACGGATATACGCCCAAAGTTGTAAATCTAGATCAAGGCGAACACTCCGTGAGCGACTTGCTTATTCACAACGAGAAAGACAGTACACTTGCTTTCATTCTTGCCAACATGACTTACAGTGAAGATTTACCAAGGCCAATGGGTGTTTTGCAGGCAATCAATCGTGCACCGTACGAAGAACGTGTGGTGAATCAGATCCAACACGAGATCGTAACAAAAGGGGAAGGTGATTTGCAAAGTTTGCTGGCAGGCGAAGCGAATTGGTTGGTATAAGTTGAACCTGGTTTTTAATCTGTTTGTTTTTAAACAGCATCTCAAAATTTGAATCGCAACTAAATGCAGCTATTATGAAATTCAATCCGGCCAAAGCCATTCAAGATCTTCAGTATTTTGGAGAGTTTGGTGGTGTTAATCCTTCCATTGAAGATTCTTCTACATTCACTTTTCTGAACGCAAAGAAGATGGAAGAGACTTTCGAAAAAGAGGTGGAAGGCTGTTATCTCTACTCCCGTCATTGGAATCCAACGAATCACTACTTAAGTGATGCGCTGGCGAAGATGGAAAATACCGAAGCAGCTGTTGTCACTGCTTCGGGTATGGCAGCTATTACATCTACACTTTTACAAATTTGCAGCAATGGTGATGAAGTTATCTGTAGCCGCATGGTATACGGTGGCACGTATGCTTTTCTTAAAAATGTTGCGCCACGCTATGGCATCCGTACGGTATTTGTAGATATTACCAAGCCTGAGCAAGTTGAGAAGGCGATCACCTCGCGTACAAAACTTGTGTACTGCGAGTCCATGAGCAATCCGATGCTGGAGATTACAGATTTGCCCGCGCTAAGTTTTTTGTGTAAGAAGTATCATCTGAAACTGGTGGTAGACAACACGTTTACGCCAATGATTATTTCGCCAGCTAATCTGGGAGCCGATGTGGTTATTCATAGTCTTACCAAATTTATTAATGGCACCAGCGATACGGTGGCGGGTGCGATTTGCTCAACGCATGATTTTATCAATCAGTTGGTAGATGTTAATCACGGCACGGTTATGTTACTGGGGCCGGTGATGGATTCGATGCGCTCAGCTTCAGTTCTAAAAAACGTTCACAGCCTGCATGTGCGCATGAAGCAACATAGCATGAATGCACAATACCTGGCCGAGCATCTTGCAACAGAAGGTGTTGATGTTCGGTATCCGGGTTTGCTTTCGCACCCGCAGCATGATCTTATGAAAAAACTCATGAATGAAGAATTTGGATATGGCGGAATGCTGGTGATGAACGTAGGTACAAAAGAAAAAGCCTACGCTCTGATGGAAAAAATGCAGCGCGCAAACCTTGGCTATCTTGCCGTGAGCCTCGGGTTCTATAAAACGTTATTTAGTTCACCAGGTACGAGCACGTCATCTGAAATTCCTGAAGACGAAAGAATCAAGATGGGCCTTACCGATGGCTTGATTCGAATGAGCGTGGGCCTCGATGAAATTCCAGAGAATTCTTTTGCTCGAATGAAAGGGTGTTTGAACGAGGTAAGAGAAAAGGAGTTGATTTAAGATTGTATTTATTTGAGGACAAAAAGCAGAATGCAAATGGATTGCCTTCTGCCTATGTAGTTTGGCATCTAAAAAGGTAGGGTTGCAGCCCCTCAATGATCACAATGCTTACAGCTAAGTGGCTTGCTTACAAAACTGTGTGTAATGACTTTAGCGCATGAATATGTCAAGCAGAGAAAGCGCCAGTCATTTCTTAAGCTTCTATTTTTGCTTTAGACTTATTTCTCTTTCTCACCGGATAAGTCTCCAGCATTTGCAAGCTATTGTAAAGAATGTCGCCCATGGTGTTGCAGGAAAGAAAGGACTTGTCCTGGTATAAATCAGAAAGGCTTGCGCGAAGGGATAGAACATTTTCAGGTTTTGAGATTTCTTCGGTGCGCATGGCGGTGAGCAAAGCTTCCAGCGGGCCACCCGCAGCTTTTACACGCGTAAGCAGGCGGGCGCGTTCTTCCTGCTGGTATTGAAGTTCAAGCACGTGTGTCATGCTTTTTAATCCGAGATTGATGATGGGGTTGTTTTCTTTGAAGTATTGAGGCATGTATACCTTTACATCGCCTTCATAGCAATGCTGATCAAAGTCGATGGCGCGAAGCCGAAAATACATTTCGTCAAAATCAGGAATCATTTCTACAACGAAATTGTCGTTGCGCATGTCTCCAAGTAATTGCACCAAGCTGCGTTCATTGAACTTTACAAATTCTTTTGCCACTCGCAGCGGATTGAAATTTTGTTCGGGTAAATATTTTTTGATGAAAGTGTCTCCGGGGATTCCCTGGATGTGCTCTTCTATGAGCGTAGTGTTTTTTACGATGTAATTAATTTTATTGGGCGAAAGCAAGTGTTCGATCTCCATGCCATAAATGCGCGACATATCGGCTTGCTTCACGTAGAAATAGTCGAACAAGTCGTTTAGCTTGTTCACAATGCGAACCCGCACCGGGTGCGTGTTGGCATACAAACAATAATCTACCCGATCAATGTAAAGATGTTCGAAGGCTACTACATCGCCACCTACTTTGAGTTGAGCGTAAACTTTCTTTAGACAGTCGTGAATGAATTTCTGATCCGCGGGATTGTAGATCAGTGTTTCCCAAAGTGTGTCTTTTCCGTTTTTATCGAACAAGGTAACGGAGCTGCTGTAGCGCAGCAAGTCGGAATAAGAAATGGGTACCTCCGTCTCACGGTTCGTAAGAAGAAGGTACCCACGTAATGCTCTGCTTACCGGATAAGAAATTTTCTTGAGCCGGATTTCAGCCACGGCCTAAGCGAATTCGGTTTTCAACTGTGACACCCACTTCTCAATGCGGGCCGCGGTTTTGTCTTTCTGGTTGTCTTCGTCAATCGCAAGACCCAAGAATTTTCCATCCACTACTGCTTTGGATGCTTCAAATTCATAGCCATCGGTAGGCCATGCTCCCACAAACGAAGCGCCTTTGTCTTTGATGCGATCGTGAATAATTCCCAATGCATCGATGAATGTGTCGGGGTATCCATCCGCATCGCCAAGACCTACATAGGTAACTTTCTTGCCGGTGTAGTCTACGTTTTCAATTTCATCGATAAAGTTTTCCCAGTCTTCCTGAAGTTGCCCGATATCCCAGGTAGGGCAAGCAAGTATTACATACGAATAAGGCTGCACATCGTCAGCGGTAGCTGAGTTTACATTGTGCAATTCAGCATCTCCCAGCTGATTTTGTATTTCTGTGACGATGCGTTCGGTGTTGCCTTCTGTAGAGCCGTAAAAGATTCCAATCTTTGCCATAGTAATTAATAGTTAATAGTTGTTAGTCATTAGTTGTTTGATACTGATACTTGTCTAGTATCGAGTACCGGGTATTTGTATTATAGTTCGTCATGTCTGCTTTCCAATTCCCCTCGCTTCGGATGATATTGCATAAACATTTCTGATTTCATCAGGATGTCTACATATTGCGCGCGCTTGTAAGCAAAAGGATCTGATAAATTTTCTTTTGAAAGTTTTCCCTGGAAGTCGAGCAGTGACTGGTATTGTTTCTTTTTCATCCAGCCTTCGAGTTCAGCAATCATATGCGTGATTGTGCTGATGCCTCGCTTGTACACTGCACTTACTACCTGCACTGCATTTGCTCCTGCCAATAACATCTTCACTACATCTTTCCCATTTAAAATGCCGGTATTTGAAATGATGCTTGCGCGAATCTTTTTGTGAAGCAATCCTGCATAGCGAAGTGCCAGGCGATTGTCGCTCTCACTGCTGAAGTTATAAGGGTAATGATGCTCTTCATGGTCAACATCGATATCGGGTTGAAAGAGCCTGTTAAAAAGAACAAATCCGTCTACATCAACTTTATCCATTTTAGAAATCATATTGAGCGTATTGGTATAGTAAGGACTAAGTTTTACAAACAGTGGAAGCCTTACTCCTGCACGAATCACCTCAAGGGTTTTGATTTGTTTTTCCTCGATATATTTTGCGTTAAGGCTGGAATCAATCTGGTTGTGATAGAAATTAATTTCCAATGCATCGATGCCAGTGTCTTCCATTTTCAAAGCGTACTCGAGCCACGTTTCATTGTTCACACAATTCAAACTTCCGATGAGCGGAATTTTGACGTTGGCGCGTGCTTCTTTAAGTTGACGCAGATGCTCTGCCGGCCCCGCATGATGTGCGGCCGGAAAGAACGATGCATGTTCGGCATCCCAGTTGCTAAAATCTTCGTGGATTTGATCGAGCTTCAGCGATTCAAGTTGAATCTGCTCTTCAAACAATGATTTATAAACAATAGCGGCTGCTCCTGCTTCTTCCAACTTCACCATATTGTGCACATCGGTTACGATGTTGCTGGCGCCAATCACAATGGGGTTCTTCAATGTTAGCCCACCATACGTTGTTGATAAGTTGATGCTCATAGTTGTTGTGTTTTAAACTTCTGAGAGATGTTTAATGTCTTTGAATCGCTGCGCATTATCTTTTTCTGCCAGCTCAACCAGACGCTTCGCTTCTTCCGGATTGGTGAGCGTGAGTGTCTTGTAGCGGATTTCCTCTTCCAGGTAATCGCCAAACTTGGTGTCAATTTCTGCTCCATCCCATGAAAATGGATTGAGGCTTTCGTTTCTCAAATCAGGATTGAAGCGATACATTGGCCAGTAGCCACACTTCGATGCTTTCTCAGATTGCTTTTTGGTGAGGCGCATGTCATAGCCATGTGCAATGCAAGGTGAATAAGCGATGATGATAGATGGACCTTTGTGTTTTTCTGCTTCAACAAATGCAAGTGCAGTTTTTTCACGCTCCATGCCCATGTCCACCGAAGCCACATAGGCGCTTCCGTAAGAAGTCATCATCAAGCCTAGATTTTTCTTACCAAGTTTTTTTCCATCTGATGCAAACTTTGCTACGGCCCCACGTGGTGTAGCTTTCGATGCCTGGCCACCGGTGTTTGAGTAAACTTCTGTATCGAGCACAAGCACGTTGATGTTTCGATTGGATGCCATCACGTGATCAAGGCCACCAAAGCCGATGTCGTAGGCCCAGCCATCGCCACCAATAATCCATACACTCTTGTCAACAAAATAGTCTTTCAGTTCAATTACCTTGGCAAGTGTTTCAGCATCGCCCAGCGTTTTTGATTCTGTTGCTAAAAATTGTTTTACCAGATCGGCATGCGCTTTTGCTTCGTTATTGATTTCATCGAAGAGCATGAGTGATTTTTGCAATGCTTCTTTTAGCTCTGTGCTAATAGGAGCGGTGATGAGTTTTTCCACGTTTGATTTCAATTGCCTGCGATTTGCATCAATCGCCAGGCGCATACCCATACCAAACTCTGCATTGTCTTCGAAGAGTGAGTTTGCCCAAGCCGGGCCTTTGCCATTTTTGTCTTTGGTATAAGGAGTGAGGGGGAATGTTCCTCCATAAATGGAAGTACAACCTGTTGCATTTGCGATGATCATCCGATCACCAAATAATTGAGTTACCAGGTGTATGTAAGGAACTTCACCACAGCCAGAGCAGCTTGGAGGATATTCAATATATGGTTCTGCAATGTTTGGTTCTTTTACAAATGGAAGCTTGTCGATCCAGATGGCAGGATTGCCAGGAACTCCTTTGTATTCGAGGCGCTTGGTGCCCGTGCGTATAGCGCCATTCACCGGCATGTAAGAAACTGGAATGCTGTCGCCTTTTAAGCGAAGAATAGGATCCATGATTTTTTCAGCAAACCATCCGCTGTTTTCAGGAACCACCTGAGTGATTTCGGCAAATTTTTCAGATACTTCCGGAATCGGAACCGGAATTACAGCTGCCGATGCTGCATCGATAGCTTTCCAATTCATTTCTACGATCTCCTGTCCTTTACGGGCAAATTGTTTTTGCACAAACTTCTTGATTAGTTCAATGGCCTCTTCTTCAGGAAGCACTCCCGAAACTTTGAAGAATGCAGTTTGCATAACCGAACTGATCCTCCCGCCAAGGCCCACGCTCTTTGCAATTTTGGAAGCATCGATCGCATATACTTTTACTTTCTTATTACGGATTGTTTCCTGCATGTCTTTGGTGAACAGGCGGAAAATATTTTCAGGCTTCTGACTGGAGTTGATGAGGAAGGTACCGCCCTCGCTGATTCCCTCTAGGATGTCATACTGACCAATGTATTGTGGGCGGTGCAGCGCTACAAAGTCAACTTTGTTGAGCAGATATTCAGACTGAATTTTTTGTTTTCCGAAACGCAGGTGAGAGATTGTCCAGCCACCCGATTTGTTGGAGTCATATTGGAAATATCCTTGTACAAACAAATCCGTGCTGTCGCCAATAATTTTGATTGCATTTTTGTTGGCGCTTACCGTACCATCCGATCCATAACCCCAGAACTTGCAACGGACAATTCCGGCTTGTTCAGTGTCTAATTCTTCCGTTACCACGAGCGATTTATTAGTGACGTCATCGTTAATACCCACGGTAAAATTATGCCAGCCATCATTTTCAAGATGGTTGTAAATAGCG
>CAZNCO010000069.1:0-12220 GCA_964571345.1 uncultured Ohtaekwangia sp. | reverse complement strand
GTGTTGCGCAGTCGCGAAGGTAATTTACATTCACAAAGTCTTCGGGATATTGAGAAAGACATGAGAAGTACAGAGTCTTGCCTTTTATGGTTGGTGATAATTCTTTCCATCGGGCAACTAACTTCTCATGGATAGAATTAAATTGGTCCAACTGATCATTAAATTCTTTCAACCAAAACCATTGCACGGCTGCTCCTTCAAAAAGAGATGTAGGCGTGTCGGCATTGAACTCAAGCATTTTCGGAGATGAGTTTTGGTTCCCATCCCACACCAGGTCAAATCGGCCATACACAGAGGGCTCGTGGTTTTTCCAACTCAATTCAATTTTATTTTTGAACTCATCGGGTATCAGAAAAAGATCGTACAATCCATTTTTAATCACATGGTCGACAGCTTGTAAACACAATTGATAGAGCTCATTTGTGCTTTGTTCAATCTTATCGGCTTGCATACGGCTAAATTCATAATGCACGCTTTCATCCCAATAGGTAACGCCATCGAGTGTGTGATAAGAAAATCCAAGCTGTTCTACTTTTGCGCGCCAGTTTTCGCGTGGAGAAATAATATGTCGTTTCATAAAGTTAACTAACAGGTGTGGTGGTGCTACCATGATGACCAAAGCCTCCTCTGTGAGAAGAGGAAGGAGCACTGCTTCTGCTTCGGTGGTTGCGAGGATTGCTGTGAGGTGGGCGTGTATGGCGTGGAATAAAACCGGGCTTGTTGATGGCTTGATAATATCTCCGTGGAAACCAAAATCGATACATATTGTCCCAGAAATACGAGCGGTAATAGTAATTGTATTCTACTTGCCGTGTGGTGTCGCTCATTTGCTCGGCATACATCGGATCTTGTGTACTCAGATTTTCCGTTGCCTTTTGTATGGCACAGCTGCTGATCGTGAGCGCAGCAACAATCGTCAGCAAAACCACTGATGATTTTTTCATACGTGTTTGATTGGGTTTTAAGTGATTAACTTTTTTGCTAATCGTTCAGCTGAGAGAAGTTAGCTGTAGAGTTTTTTAAGATAGGCTTTAAAACTTTTACTTGATTTAACGTAATGGATTTTTATTAGTTGCAAAGATAGGGCACAATGCAAGTAGCTCTGGTTGTTTTTTCTCTAACGGGTCTGTTGTATATTGCTCTAACAAACCTTCCTTTATGAAAAAAGTAATTGTCCTCGCCTTCGGATTAATTTCCACTTTATCATTCTCTCAAAAAAAACAAGGCCCTGACAATCGCCTTGCAGGCGTTGATGAAAAACTACAAGCCGTTCTTGCTGATTGGCACGTAGCTGGTTTTGCGGTAGCGGTCGTTGAAAAAAATAAAGTGGTTTATGCCAAAGGCTTTGGCTTTCGCGATTATGAAAACAAAAAACCGGTGACGCCCAACACACTCTTCGCCATTGGTAGCTGCAGCAAAGCTTTTACATCCGGGTTGTTGGGATTGCTTCGAAATGACAATAAAATTTCTTTTGATGAAAAGCCTTCAGCGTATGTGCCTGAACTAAGATTTTACAACGATGATATGAATGCCGATATCACAGTAAAAGATTTGATGTGCCATCGCACGGGCCTGCCGCGTCATGATTATTCGTGGTATTTGTTTAACACGGACAGCAAAGACAGTTTGATAAAACGAATTCAATATCAGGAGCCCTCTGCTAAAGTGCGCGAGCGCTGGCAGTACAACAATTTCATGTTTCTCACACAGGGCGTGATCACAGAAAAAATAACCGGAAAAACCTGGGAGGAAAATATCTCGGAAAGGTTTTTCAAACCGCTTGGTATGAGCACATCTAACACTTCTATCACCGAACTACAGAAAAGTACAGAACCATCTTTTGGCTACACGGTGAAAAATGACAAAGACATTTCGAAGATGGATTACTATCACATTCGTGGGATGGCACCAGCCGGAAGCATCAACAGCAGCGTGAATGAAATGTCCAACTGGTTGAAGGCATGGATTAACGGAGGCAAATTCAATGGCAAGGAAATTTTGCCGGCTTCTTATGTTTCGGATGCAATGAGTTCACAAATGATTATTGCAGGAGCACTTCCTTCCAAAGAGCATCCTGATATTCAGTTTGCCAACTATGGATACGGTTGGTTCATGGCTTCCTACAAAGGACATTATCGTGTAGAACATGGTGGAAATATTGATGGCTTCTCAGCAAGCACATGTTTTTTTCCATCGGATAGTTTAGGTGTGGTTGTGTTGGTAAATCAAAATGGGTCGCAAGTTCCGTCCATAGTGCGCAATTTGATTGTCGACCGTATGATTTCCTATTTTTCTCTCGGGCAATAGTAAAAACATGAAAAAGAATTTTCTCTTGGTATGCATGATCTGCGTGTTAGCGGCATGCTCAATATCCAACAAGAATGACCTCGATAAAGATGTAAAAGCTTTCCTCGCGGATTTCAACAGCAAGCTGAGCCAATCCGATGAAGTGATTTGGAAACAATTCATGACGCTGCAAAACAAGGATGAGATTTTTAAAGTGATCAGGATTCTGCAGAATAGGGAGTCGAAAGACATTACTGCGAAAATTGGTTTTGATGAAATTTCATCTAATTGGGAAGAAGGGTTGCTGAATATTAAGTTTCCTGTAGACTTTCTGACTACGGAAAATGAGGGTGAACAAAGCAGCCTTCAACTAAGTGTTTTGAGAAAGGAAGGTAAGTTTTATGTCGGGCACATTGAAGGTGAAGACCTATTCAGACAATACTCAATTTTAAGAAACAAGATTGAGTATGCAGGAGAACTCGAAAAGCGTCTGGCTGACGTTAAAATATTCTATGATGAAGCTAAGCTTTTGCAAAAGGATTATGATTCAGTGATCTGGTATGTGAATCACAATTATAAAACCTATTACTATGTGGTTAATGGTCATTATGATTTTGATTCGTTGAAGAAGGAAGTTCGCCAAGATTTTAAAATGGGTTTGGTTGATAATTCTGGAAAAATTATTGTTCCAGTTGAGTTTGATTTGATTGGAAACCCGTCAATTTCTTTAGTGGACGCTGTAGAGGTAAGAAAAAATGGAAAGGTGGGTTGTTATTCGATGGAAGGGAAAGAAATTATTCCTGCCATTTACGATTGGCTTCTGCCTCATGAAAATGGACGAGTTATCGCTTTGGTTAAGAAAGATTCGACATATGGCTGGATAGATATAGACTACATTTTCTTTTCTTCCTTTTATTTTGACCTCAGCAACACAACAGCTTATGCTATCATAGCGTGGGCAAGCTGGGTTCCTAATTTGTTGCTCGTTGAATTTTTCAAAGGAATTTTTGCCCAGCGAAAAGCAAGGCACTTGAGTAAAGCCTGACTAAAAGGCCTCCGTATTTTTCACTACCTTAATTTTCGTAAGGTGATTGAGTTTGTAATCAAACTTTCTTAAATCGAGGCCTAGCTGTTTGTTGGCGTAGCCTTTTTCATATTTTTTTATCCGGGCTTCAAACTCTACGAGGCAGCCGCTTTTCAGGTTAGCGTCTTCAAAACCTTTGGTGTAAGCAAACCAGAGATGATCGGTAATGACCTTTCCTGTCTCACAGTCGGTAATCTTGGTGAGCAAGATGGTGTCTTCAGAGTGGCCCTGGTAGTTGACTTTCTTGCCTGTTCGTGAAAACGTAGCCTGAAACTTTTTGCGTTGCCCTTCCGATTTGCTCAGCGCTTTTCTCATAAGTTTAAGTTAGAAATTTTTTAAACTACTTTGCAACTCTCTGCGTTCCTTTGCGAACTTTGCGGTGTATACTTACAAATAGATGTTCAACGACCCCGAACTCAACGGCAAATACCTTGGCACCATCTCACAAGACTTTGTGAAAGTAGCCGATACCCTGAAGGAAGCATCGTATCAAATCCGCAAAGCGGGTTTTAGCAATCCGGTATTCGCTATTTCAAAAGATGAAATTCCGATTGGGCAATTGCTTATCGGTAAGTTTGAATTAAACCTCGACTGGAATTATTACGCTTCTTTCATGGACGAATTTGTACAACGAGAATTGATTGCCAAAGACAAGCAAGACGAATTTGTAAAAGCTTACAAAGACCCTGATGAATTTTGCTGCCTCTTCGTGGTGGACGAGGCATTCACTTCGTTTGTATTCATTCCTTACCCGGAGGATTGACAATTGAATTAATGACAGAGACTTCCAACTTCCAGTTGCCAGGCCTTCAATCTCTATTCCAATTTCCTTTAAAAATGTTTCCACCCTTGAGCTTTCAAGGGAACCACTGTTCCTTGTTTTGAGATCATCACATTCTGATTGGCGTTGTCGTGCATGTGACCGATAAAGTGGATGTCGGCATGGTTCTTAATTTTTTCGAAATCAGCAGGAGAAATTGTGAACAACAACTCATAATCTTCCCCACCACTCAGAGCAACTGTGATAGGATCGAGTTTAAATTCCAAAGCAGTGTCGTAGGTCATAGCATCAATCGGCACTTTGTCTTCAAATAATTTAATGCCCAGGTTAGAATTTTTGCTTAAGTGTAATAGCTCACTTGCCAACCCATCCGAAATATCAATCATAGAAGTAGGCACAATGTTTTTTTCTTCCAGTTCGTAGATTAAATCCATTCGCGCCTCAGGTTTTAGTTGTCTGCTCACGATGTATTCATACTTTTCAAGATTCGGCTGCATTTGCGGGTTGGCGAGAAACGCCTGTTTTTCGCGTTCTAAAATCTGCAAGCCCATGAAAGCTGCGCCTAAATCTCCGCTTACACAAATGATGTCGTTCTTTCTAGCGCCACTTCGCAAAACTGTTTTTTCTTTTGCTGCTCTTCCGATGGCCGTGATGGAGATAATCAATCCCGAAGTGGAAGAAGTAGTGTCACCTCCCACCAAGTCAACTTTATAATTTTTGCAGGCCGCGCGAATTCCTTCATACAGGGTGTCGATCGCTTCTACCGAAAAGCGGTTGCTGAATGCAAGTCCGATTACAATCTGTTGAGGTTTGCCATTCATCGCGGCAATATCGCTCACATTTACAGCTACAGATTTGTAGCCGAGGTGTTGTAGGGGAACATATGAAAGATCAAAGTGCGGACCTTCCAAAAGCATATCAGTAGAGACGAGCAGATTTTCTGATCCAATGTCAATCACAGCCGCATCATCACCAATGCCCTTCACAGATGTAAGGTTTTGTAAAGATGTGTTACGGTTGATGCGGTCTATTAGTCCGAACTCACCGAGCTGTGCAATTTCAGTTCTCTTTTCACTCATAATTCAATAGCGGTTGGGCGTTTTATTCGCCTGTTTGTCTGGCAAAAATACAATAATCCTTTGCAGCGTTGGCATCCTAGTGTTTCATCGCTAACTAAAATTGTCATCCATCAACACTATGAAAAAAGGACTTGTAATAATTGTGGCAGCTTTTGTCATTTTGAGTTCATGTGCAGGGCCTAAACCCTATTACCAAACTGCGGAAGGTAAACGAAAACTGAAATATTACAATGCTATTCAGTTTGGTCAGAAGGAGAGACCAAAGATGAGTTTCTAACTGACCATTCATTCTCCGAATCTATCGGAAAGAATAGAATGGGTATGCACTTCCTTTTTTAAATTCTTTGTTTTCCAAAGGTAATTCTAAAAAGCCATCGACATCTTTCAGGTTTGCGAAATCACCTGAGCCTCCGCCTGTAACGGGGTAAGCCATCAGCGAGCCATTTTCATTTTTAATTTTCACTTGCAGAAAATAGGTAAGAGCCGGAGCAAACTTAAAATCTTTGGCAAGTATGGCATATGAAATTTTATTTTCAATCCCCATACTTCTTTGCAGCCATGATTTCACATAACGGTAAAAACACATGAACGTTGAAACAGGATTTCCCGGAAGGGCAAATACAAAGTTCTTTTTTGATCGGCCAAACCACATTGGCTTGCCTGGTCGTTGACTTACGGTATGAAAAAGTTTTTCAATACCAAGTGACTCAAGTGCGAAAGGGATGAAGTCAAACTTACCCTTTGAAACTCCACCGGATAAAATGATGATTTCAAATTGTGAAGTCAATTCATTTAGTTTGTTCTTCACTTCTTGTTCCTGATCACTTACGTGGAATAAAAAGCTTTTCACACCAAGCTCAGTCAAAGCTGCCTGTAACGCGTAGGTGTTTGATTTTCGTATTTGGTGACCAAGTGGTTGTTGTTCAATTTCCACTAGTTCATCGCCTGTCGATAAAAGCGCAATGGAAGGAAATTCATATACGATAACCTCACGTTTGCCAACAGATGCGCACAAAGAAATTTCAGCTGGAGAGATTTTCAGCGGGGGGGACAAAAGTGTTTCCTGATTTTTTGCATCGGATCCTTTGCGGTGTACATTTTGCCCTTTCACAAAGTCGGCTTGAATTTTTGCGATCTTGTTTTCGATAATCACTTGTTCATAAGGGATGATGGTATCCGTTCCTTCGGGCAGAGGTGCCCCTGTCATGATTTCAAAACAATTATTGGAGCTTATCAATTTTTGTTGAGGTTGTCCTGCTGCACAGATTCCTTCTATGGGAAACTCTTTTTGAGTTTCCGAAAAAGCAATGGCGATTCCATCCATGGTGGCTCGATGGAAGGGCGGCAAATCGCGATCAGCCAAAATTGGTTCCGCGAGAATTTTCCCAACACATTCTTCCAGAGCTAATTTTTTTTGTGCTGGTTTAAAAAGTTGTGAGAGAATTATTTTTTCGGCTTCGGCAACGCTCACCATCCAATTTGTAATTTTGTTTTACACATCATCCGAAATATAGTGAAGAAGAAATTATCACACATTGATAAAAACGGATTGCCGGCCATGGTTGGCGTTTCCGCGAAAAAAATCTCAAAGCGCATAGCCGAGGCAAGCGGTGTTGTCCATCTCAGCAATGAAATTCTGAAAGCGCTTCAGGGAGATGAGATCATCAGTAAAAAAGGCCCCGTATTTCAAACCGCTATTCTTGCCGGTGTAATGGCGGCCAAGCAAACGCACGAATTGATCCCTTTGTGTCATCCCATCTCGATGGAAGATTGTCAGATAAAAATGAATGTGGCAGGAAATGAAGTGAAGATTTATGCAGCCGTTGCTGTTACCGCTAAGACTGGCGCTGAAATGGAAGCTCTCACTGCCGTGTCTGTGGCAGCACTCACTATTTATGATATGTGCAAGGCAATGTCGCACGATATCGTAATTGGAGAGATTAAATTGATGAAGAAAACGGGCGGAAAAAAAGATTTTAAGAGAAAGTAGTTACTAAAAAATGTGTGCTTGATTTTGTGTTTGATGTGACGTGTTTCAGCCAGACAATTTTTACAAATGATCGTTTGACAATTTTCAACAATTCTAACATTGAGAATGACTTAACAAATAATCTTTTAGCTGTGACTCCCTGATGGGACTTATTAACTCTTCACGACAGAAGATCACCAGACCCGCAAAAATCATGGTAAATTAACGACTGCTGCCTTGAAGGGAAATTGAATACTAGTGACCCTTTCTCATGTAAAAAAGATCTTATTCAAATGTGCAAGAGGAACTAAAGTTGCAACATTTTCACCACTGTAAGGGCTGCTTCTTCTCCTTTATTGCCATATTTACCTCCGGCTCTTTCGAGGGCTTGCCTTTTATTAAGGGTGGTCAGAACTCCAAAAGCAACAGGCTTATTAAATTTTAGATTTACTTCTGTGATGCCATAGGCCACCGCTTGACAGATATAGTCGAAGTGAGGAGTTTCTCCTTGAATCACGCAGCCCAGGCAAATAACGGCAGCTATTTCTTTTTGAGATGCCATCTGTTGTGCACCCAACGTAAGTTCAAAACTACCGGGCACATTTTTGCGGATTATATTTTCTTTCTTTACGCCTAAGGCAATTAGCGCAGCGTGAGCTCCCTCAAACAATGGCTCAGTAATTTCTTCGTTCCACTCGGCTACAACAATAGCAAATTTTTTCCCTTTCAGGTTTATACTTAGTTTTCCTGAAACCGAGGGAAGCTTACCTGCCATAAATCTTCAGAGGGAATTTAAATCAGGAGTTTTTCTCAAGGCGCGCCTTGTATTTCTTGGCATACTGCACCTCGCTGCTATCCCAATACTTATCGATGATTACTTGATAAGCTTCGATAGCTTTATCGTTCTTGTTAAGTTTTTCATAAGCAAGTGCAGCTTTCAACAAGTAAGTAGGCGTGAACTGCTTGTTGGGCTTGTATGCAGAAGCTTTATTATACCAATCAGAGGCATTGTCATAATCCTTCTGCTCCATGTAAGCATCTCCAATTAGAGAATACGCACGTGCCTGCACCAACAGGTCATTCGCTTTGAAATCTTTGAGATATACAATCGCTAACGGGAATTTTCCTTGCTTTAAATAAATAGCACCTGCGTAGAAATTGGCAAGGTTTCCTGCGTCCGTCATTCCATAGTCATCAATGATCTGAAGAAATCCCAAGTTATTTCCATCCCCGTTAAGGGCAAGGTTTAAGCTATCGGATTCGAAGTAGTGCACGGCCTGAAACATTTCTTTCTGAGCCTGCCCTTCCTGGTTGCCGATATAATATCTCCATCCAAAGAATCCACCTGCCAACAAAATGATTACCGCAGCAATTCCAATGATGATTTTAGGATTGCGCTCGGCCCAGTTTTCAATACCTTCCAATTTCTCCTGGATCACTTCTGCGTTTTCGAGCAGGTCTTTGCTTTCTTCCTTCTTTGCCATGTTGTTAAAAAATAATGTAAAGTCCCGTAAGGGGCTGCAAAACTAAGAATTCCCTTGTTTAATCAAAAGGGGTTTAGTCAACGATAAATGGATAATCAGCTTGCTCGTAAATGTCGCGCATAGCTTCGGATGGATCAGGAAACTTGGATTCCTCAGCAAACTTCACGCTTTCCTCAACCTTGGCGTTCACTTTTGCCTCGATTTCTGCCAAGTCTTTTTCAGTGGCGATCTTTTTATCAAGAATGGCGGCTCTTACCTGTTCAATTGGATCGCGTTGTTTGTATTCTTCTACTTCTTCTTTTGTGCGATATTTCTGGGGGTCGCTCATCGAGTGACCTTTGTAGCGATACGTACGGAATTCAAGCAAACTTGGGCCTTCGCCTGCTCGCGCACGAGCGGCTGCTCTTGAAACTGAATCGTGAACAGCCTCTACATTCATGGCATCCACCGGCTCAGAAGGGATGTCATAAGATTCACCTAGTTTATAAAGTTCATGAACATTTGATGTGCGGGCAACCGAAGTACCCATGGCATATCCATTGTTCTCAATCACAAATATTACCGGGATTTTCCAAAGCATGGCCAAATTAAGGGCTTCGTGAAAAGCTCCCTGGCGAACAGCTCCATCGCCCATGTAGCAGATGCAGAGGTTATCCGTGCCATTATATTTTTCTGCAAAGCCAATTCCAGCCCCCAGAGGAACCTGGGCACCTACTATTCCGTGGCCTCCAAAGAAATCATGCTCTTTATCAAAGATGTGCATTGAGCCTCCTTTGCCTTTGCTGACGCCTGTTTCTTTGCCATAAAGCTCAGCCATTACTGCATTTGGGCTGGTACCCAGTGCAAGTGGGTGGGCATGATCGCGATAAGCAGTAATGTATTTGTCTCCTTTTTTAAGCGCTGATACCGAACCTGCGGCACACGCTTCCTGGCCAATATATAAATGACAGAAGCCGCGTATTTTTTGCATACCATACAGCTGTCCGGCTTTCTCTTCAAATTTCCTCATCAAAAGCATGGATTCGAACCAAAACATGTAGGTCTCCTTAGAATATTCGCTTTTGGTCGATTTGCTTTTCGCTTGGGCAGTAGCAGCCATAAAATGTTACTTTTGGTGTTTAACGAGTTGCGAAAATACGCGATGGGTTGACAATCCCCAAACGGGCATTCGTTGTAATTTATTTTTTTAATCTGTGCGGCTTCAGAAACTTCTTTTGTGGGATTTTAAAAATTACGAAGAGGCAAGCATTCATTTTGAAAAAGATGTGATTTGCTTCCTGGGTAGAAACGGAAGTGGAAAAACAAATCTTCTGGATGCCGTGCACTATCTATCGTTTACAAAAAGCGCGATCAATCCCTCCGACAATCAAAATATCCGATTTGGGCAAAGCCAATTTATGGTGAAAGGTTTTTTTGAAAAGGGAGGGAGAAATCATGAAGTAGTTTGTTCGTATCAGCAAGGCGCTAAGAAAACGATCATAGAAGATGGCACTGCTGTAGCAAAGTTTTCAGAGTACATTGGTAAATACCCGGTAGTGCAAATAGCCCCGCAGGATATAGAGTTGATTTGGAACGGAAGCGAGATCCGCAGAAAATTCTTTGACAGTATTCTATCGCAGTTGGATAAAATTTACCTGGAGCAATTGATCATCTACACCAATAATCTCAAACAGCGCAACAGCGCATTGAAAATGTTTGGTGAAACCGGAAAGGTGGATCGCGATCTCCTTGCAAGTTATGATCAGAAATTAATAACGTCTGGTAACACTATTTTTCAAAAGAGAAAAAAACTCATCGCAGAGTTTCTGCCTGTATTTCACAAGCACTACAATTACCTTTCTAGCCAGGCTGAAGATGTATCATTGAATTACAAGTCAGAACTGGAATCGTCTGACCTCGCAAGGCTTTTTGACCAGAACTTCTCTAAAGATCTGGCCCTGCAGCGAACTACTTCCGGTATTCACCGTGATGATTTTTTGTTTTTAATCAATCAAAATGAATTGAGCCGCTTCGGTTCGCAAGGGCAACAGAAATCTTTTCTCACTTCGCTGAAATTAACTGAGTTTGAGATCCTTGCTCAACATAAGAATTTCAAACCCATTTTACTTTTAGACGACATTTTTGATAAGCTGGATGACTTGCGTATTTCCAGATTGATGAAAATGATCAAAGAAGGAAGATTTGGTCAGCTTTTCATAACAGACGCGCGCCAAGGCCAATGCAAAGCGTTATTAGAAGCTGAGGAAGTGGATTTTCAAGCCTTTGACATTGAAAATGGTAAATTTGTTGACTAGAGAGTTATGGCTAGAAATAAAGGTTCGGAATTTCAGATGCTAGGGGATGCAATTAAGCAATTGCTGAATGAATATCATTTGAAGCCAAAATTTGATGAAGCGAACCTGAAAGCTTCTTGGGAAAGGCTTGTTGGAAAGCCCGTAGCGAAGCGCACCAAAAAATTATATGTCCGTAATCGCGTGCTTTTCATCGAGTTAGATTCTCCATCTATGAAAAGTGATTTGAGTTTTCATAAAAATGAAATGATCCGAATTATTAATTCCGAATTTGGCCAGGATATGCTAAAAGAGATTGTGATCATTTAGAGAGCACTAAGCCATCAATCAACCTTGAATCATCCCTTCACGTTATTATAAGATCAGCTAAACGCCCAGAGAGAATTTCCGCAAAGTCATTCATGCATTATGGTAGCAGTCAGGTTTGGAGTGGCTGGCTAGTAGGGTTAGTGTGGCTGCGGAGTGGCTTGTCTCCACGTTCTAATAAAAATCATTTTTTAGCACCCTCGAAGTCAGGAAGTTTTTATGCAAAAGCCTCCTTATAGCAAGAACATCGGAGAACGTAGCCAGCGGATCGAAGAGAATAGCAATGCAGAAGCAAGGCAGTCCGAAGCGAGAAGCACCAGCATTGCAAGAACAATGAACGGGCAATGAAGGAAACCGATTTTCAGAACCGTGATGAATTGTGGGCTGCGGCAGGAATGATTCCTTTTTTGATGCAACCTGCCAGTTTATTTTTTTGCAAGGTGTTTGCCGATCCCGAAAAACCGTATAATTTTGCACTCCTGTTTTTTGACAAGGGTTAAAAGACGGGTTTTAAAAGTCGCCTCAAAACGACTTTTTCGTTCTTAGAAAGGTTTAAAAAAGGGGAGATACTCAAGCGGCCAACGAGGACAGACTGTAAATCTGTTGACTTATGTCTTCACAGGTTCGAATCCTGTTCTCCCCACCAAATGATTGAAGATTTTAGAATTTAGATTTGAGATTTAGTGGGCTTTCAGCCCAAATCTAAAATGTCAAAATCTCGAATCTAAAATCAATAAGCGGGAGTAGCTCAGTTGGTAGAGCGATAGCCTTCCAAGCTATAGGTCGCGAGTTCGAACCTCGTTTCCCGCTCACGAGCAAGTTGTTAGATGATAGTTATTAGTTGTTAGACGGCTAGCAACTGACAATTAACAACCGGCAACAAACGCTGTTGTAGCTCAGTGGTAGAGCACTTCCTTGGTAAGGAAGAGGTCGTGAGTTC
>CAZNCO010000068.1:0-12243 GCA_964571345.1 uncultured Ohtaekwangia sp. | reverse complement strand
TAGACATGGCGCGTAACACGAAGTCACTTTTCATTATTTTCAAAGGGCAGAAAGTATATCCCGATGAAGAGATTGTGAAAGTGCAGGAGTACATCGAAGCCAACTATACAGGCAAGATCACTGTGGATGAGTTGAGCGAGCGCTTTGGCATCGGCAGGCGCACGTTGGAGCGCAGGTTCAAAAAAGCAACCAACAACACAGTGGTAGAATACATTCAGCGCGTGAAGATTGAAGCGGGCAAGAAACAACTCGAGACGAGCCGCAAAACCGTGAGCGAAGTGATGTACGGCATTGGCTATACTGATAATAAAGCGTTCCGCGATGTGTTCAGAAAAATTGCCGGCCTCTCACCCGTAGAATATCGGAACAAGTTTAATAAGGATGCGATGAAGTTGAGTTGGAATTAAAGAAGTATTTATTATTTTGAGTCGTCAATTTCAACTTCAGGGTTCTTAATGCCAAGCAAGACTTTTTCTAAAAATCAGATAGACAAGCTTGGAGACAAGATCAGGTCGGAGAAAATCACAATAGGACAAGACACGCTCCTTCAACTGCAAGACTATCGAACTTCTCATAAAGAATCTCTCTCCAAAGTATTCAATATATTATGCGGAACATCTAGAAAGATTGCGGGCGATTCCATTGTAACTTATAGAATTAAAAGATTTGAATCTATCATCAATAAGCTAAGCCGTCATCCAGATATGAAATTTAGTCGTATGTGGGATATTGCTGGGTGTCGATGCATATTTAAGAACAACAAAGATGTTTACAGACTTAAAGAGCTTATCGAAAAGGAGCTAATAATAAGAAAAGTCAATGACTACATAGAGACTCCACAGGAAGAGGGTTACCGATCTTTACACCTTTATGTATGCCTACCCGATGACAGCAGAGTTATCGAAGTTCAAGTGAGATGCCATGTTGACCACAACTGGGCTACACTCGTTGAAATTACCGATGTCTTGTTTGATGCGAAGCTGAAAGAATATGGTTTCAATAAAGAATTATTGAGATTCCATTTGCTACTTTCAAGAAAAGACAAATTAACCTTAAGAGAAAAAAGAGAGATCGCAGACGTAAATAATAAATATGATTACTTTAAAAAGATAAGCGAGGTTTTCTCAAGGAACTATCTAGAGGTCAGAAAGCAATGGCTTGAAATCGAGAGCAATTTCGGGCAAAAGTTTTTTCTCATAGAAACAAGAAGAGACCAACCGCCTAAGATTTTATCATTTGTAAATTTTACTCTGGCTGAGGAGAAATATTTCAATAGCTATCAGGCAAATGAGCATGCTAACATGGTACTCACCCATTTGCCGACTCCCAATTACAGACACATAAGTATGGCTTACTCAAACTATGTACTTACTGTGCACTCGTTTCAGGACGATTTATTTGAAATATTTGAGGAGCTGATTTTAGAATATCTCAGAAAAGCTAAATATTGGTCTTTTTTAAAGTATTATCGACAATACAATAAGACGGTTTATGTATACATAGAGAATCTATTTTCTGAAATTAAATCTAGTGTAGAGTACACAAGTAAATTAACAAGAAGAGAGAGAATCAAAATAAGAAAAAAGGAGCGGGAATGGAACAGTGATATGAGTAAACACATTAGTAATAGAGTTTACCACGCAAGGCGTCTCCAGAAGAACATCAATACTAATTGGCCAAAATCTATATTTAGAAAATCAATTTTTTCGATTTTGGCCTCAATAATTGCATATCAAAACTCGGTCGGTGAAAAAAAAATTATCAAGAAGTTAGAATCGATAAACGCGCAAGTCGATTAGTAATAACATAAGTGCATAAACCCAACGTCTTCGCGCTCACTGGTGGACTAGGCGAAGGTAAGTCCACCAGTCTGAATGAGTTATCGAAGCGAGGTTTCAAAGTGGTAGATGAAACTACGCTTAACCTTGGGCGTCAGCAATATATCGAAACGATGAAATGTTCGCTTGGTTAGAATTGTCAGTTGGTCCTCTTAAATCAGGCTTTCTCAAATTGAGCTTGCAAGGTCTTTACAGCTACAGGAAATTCAGCTTCAAAGTTTTGCCAATTGCACTCAAGGGAAATTTTCCCTTTGTAATTTATTTTCTTCAATGCTCTGAAGTATGCCGTGAAATCATCTCCCATCACACCAGGCGGTGTGCGTTTTTCTTTTTCGGCAATGTGCAAATGTACCAGGTGGTCTCCGTATCGGATGATTTCGGTGGCTGGATCATTTTCCAGAAGGGCATGATAGATATCGCACATCATTTTTAGGTTAGGATGATTGACTCCCTCTACGATTTCTGCCGATTCATGAAGGGTGTTAATAAAATTTGTTTCGCCTTTATTCAGGTTTTCAATAGCGACTGTGATGTTGAATTTAGCGGCAACCGGGGCAAGCCTTTTGCAAAGCAAAGTGAATTGTGTTTTAGCTTTATCGCGTTCAAAGCCATCGGGAATGGAGCGGGAGCCGCTGCTTCCGAAGACAATGATATCAGCCCCGATTTTTTTTGCACGCGCAAAAGCGACTGACGCGTAGTTGACAATTGCTTCATGCTGTGCGTGATCTCCTACAGATTTCAGTTCTCCAGGAATAAATACATTAAAACACTTCACCTTTAGAGGCTCTGAAGCAAGCGTATTCAACATCTGGTTGAATTCTTCTTCCGGTTTGGAGGGCATTAGTATTTTAGCTGTTGCTCCTTCTAGGTATTCGCACCCTGCTTGTTTAGCGAATATGCTTTTGTCAGCGAAGCCACACAGACCTATTTGCAAACGAGCTTTGTCTGTTGTTTCAAATGGCGATGCTGATGTGAGCGCCAGGGCAGCAGCCGATAAGCTGCTTACTTTTAGAAATTGTTTGCGGGTAAGTGTATTCATGTAACATCGTGAGAAATAAAATTAACGCTAATATTCAAATTATTTGCAGTGGAGCGCATTAACAAATATCTCGCACAACTAAACATTGCCGATGTACGTGCTCTTTTTGAAAGTCCCGTCATGCCGACTTTGTTGCTATCGCAGGCCCTCGCTGAGTGTAGATTTTAACGTTGAGTACTTTAAGACAGATCTTGTATTATTTTAAGCTCAGTTCTTTGATAATATTCTTTGCGCCACCCAACACATCGATACACCAAAGGACATAGCGAACATCAACGCAAATGGTTCGATTCAGATCTTTGTCAAAAGCGATCTTGTGGCTGAGCGCTTCGTAGTTTCCATCAAAGGCTAGACCAATCAGTTCACCTTTTGCATTTAGTACTGGCGATCCGCTGTTTCCACCAGTAATGTCGTTGGTGGTGATAAAGCTTACAACCAGATCATTCAATCGCTCGTCTTTGTATTGACCAAAGTTTTTGTTTTTGTAGGCTTCGATCAGAGTCGCTGGCAAATCAAATTCATAATCACCTGGCTTGTATTTCTGCATTACTCCGGTAAGCGTGCACACATAGTCATAGAAAACGGCATCGCGGGGTTTGTACGATTTAACGTTGCCATAACTTGCCCGCATGGTGAAGTTTGCATCGGGATACATTTTAGTGCTCGGGAAAAATTCACGCACACCTTTTAAGTAGATTCGGCCCAATTCATTATTCTGTGTATTGAACTTGGTGGAGAAGGGGCCAAAGTTTTCATTGTAATTGCGGATAAACGTACTTACATAAGAAAAAGCCGGATCATTCGTAAGAGTATTCAGATCGGGTTTTTCCATGAAGGCTTTCCATTTTTCATCATTAAACACGAGGGTGGTGGCAAAAACATCGGCTGCCATTTTCTTAAAGGTTGCTTCATCATTCAAATCACCGTACTTGCTTTTCACCATGTCGTAAAAATTCTTCGGATGTTGTGATGGATCGATGTCTGTGTAAAACATTTTACACATGGCAGCGAGGATATTTTGATCGGAGGGTTTGTTTTCTTTTTCAAGGAATATTTTCCGGGAGTTGGAAAGACTCTGTGTTACTTTCTGAATCTCCTCGGCAGTCGCATCTTTCTTATTTAGTGTGCGTTCCAATGCCAATAGCGATGCACTGAAAGTTATCAGGGGTGAACCCAGCACACCTTCATTCATGTACACGCGCAGTTTCGCGTACGGTGTCCAGTCCTTGTATGTCTTTTCATATTCGCTGAACAGCGTTTCGTATTCTGCTTTGCCTTTTGCATGAGATTGGAAATTCTCTTCAAACTTTTTCTTTTGCCCGTATACATCGTATTTCAAAAGTTGTTTGCTCTCGCCATCAAAAAACTTCCAGTAGTTGGCGATGCTCGCATACGAAGAGGCTAGCTTCAGGCGAACTGCTGGGTCTTTCTTCATCTCATCAAACATCAGCTTGAGACGCACATCGCGCAGACCTACGATGGCGGGGTTCTCAATGTCTGTTTTTAATTTTACTCCAAATGAAGTTTCATAGCGATTGGTTCCACCAGGGTATCCGTAGATCATCGCATAGTCGCCATCTTTAATGCCTTTGATCGACACGGGAAGGAAATATTTTGGCTTCAAAGGAACATTATCGGTAGAGTAATCCGCAGGCTTGTTGCTTTTGTTGGCATACACGCGAAACACACTGAAATCTCCGGTATGGCGCGGCCACTCCCAGTTGTCAGTATCGCCTCCAAATTTGCCGATGCTCTCAGCTGGTGCGCCCACCAGGCGAATGTCTTTGTAGCGTTCGTACACAAAAAGTAGGAATTGATTGGCTTTGAACATGGGCACCACACGTCCTTCGTAGCCAGTGCCATCAGTAGCTTTCTTACTGATTTCAGCCAAAGCGGTTTGCATTTTGTTAAGTCGGTCGGTGCCCGACAGGCCTTTTAGCGCTTCTTCCATTTGTGCAGTCACGTCTTCAATGCGAATTAAAAACTGAACACTCAATCCTTCGGCTCGTATTTCTTCCGCTTTGCTCTTTGCCCAAAAGCCATCGCGCAGGTAATTGTTTTGCAAACTGCTGGCGGAAGCAATCGCATCATATCCACAGTGGTGATTCGTAAAGATCAATCCTTCAGGGCTCACAATTTCTCCGGTGCATCCACCACCAAAAATGATGATGGCATCTTTGAGGGAAGCCTGGTTGAGGCTATACAATTGCTCTTTGGAGAGCTTGAGTCCGTGCTTGACCATGTCATTATAGACTTGCTCGCCTAAAAGATGCAGCAGCCACATGCCTTCATCAGCTTTCGCCACGCGGGCGAAAGAAAAAATGAAAAAACATATGATGAGTAGAAGTTTGTTTTTCATGTTGGGGTTTGGTTTTGGTGTTAAGAGAGGTATTTATTTGCGGACAAATGAAGTCTGAGGTTCTGCGAAAAGAAATCATTCTATAAAGTTCATTTTTTCAGTTCAGAAAAAGAGCTTTATAGAATGATGAAAGGGTGGTGTAGTTTTGTTACTTCACTACGGGCAGTTTGGCATTGTTCCAGCTGTTGATGCCGCCATCGAGTTCATATACAGTCAAACCTTTTTTGCGCATGGTTTCAGCGGCTGTGTGACTGCGCTTTCCCGCAAGGCAATAAACAAAGTAAGTCTTGCCCTTATCAAGCTTGGTGCAGTAACCCTCAAAATCTTTGTCGTTTACATTTTTGTTTACTGCTTTATTGAGGTGGCCTTGTTTGAATTCATCTGTGGTGCGCACATCCAGCAGCACTGCATTTTTTTCAGCCATTTTGGTTTGAAATTCCTTGGCGGGAATAACCTGTTTTTGCTGGGCCAATACCATAAAAGGAGCCATTAACAAGACAAGAATTAGGCGTTTCATAAGACTATTGATTTAAGTTTTAAGACAACAAATTTGAGCAATTGCCAAGGTAATTCCAATGACTCAAATAGTCTGCTTTAGTGATTCTTTTGCTTCGTAAATAAATTCTTATTTTAGGATGATAATCACCACGCTATGAGAAATTGCTTTGCCGTTTTTGCGATATTTATTTTAACGGGCAGCATTGCCCAGCAAAAAGCTTTCTACCGTACGCCTGCTATTTTTGATAAGTGGGTAGTGTTTACAGCCGAAGGAGATCTTTGGAGATATGACATGAACACAAATCAATCTGTGCGGCTCACTTCGCATCATGGGATGGAGTCAAAGCCTGTGATTAGCCCCGATGGAAAAAATATTGTATTCACGGGCGAATATGAAGGACCGTCTGAGTTGTATATGATTTCAATGGAAGGCGGCATACCCCAACGGCTGACGTATGAAAATTGGAGAGGCATTAAGGCGATCAATTGGCTTCCGGATGGAAAGATCTTATATACTACCCGAAGCGAAAGCCCCCTGGATGATAATCAACTGGCAAAATTGAATTATCAAACCCGCACTACCGAATGGATTCCACTCGCACAAGCGGCTGATGGTGCGTATGATCTCAAAGGGAACTTGTACTTCACCCGGTTTGCATTTCAGGGCAGCCAGACCAAACGCTACCAGGGAGGCACAGCTCAAAACATCTGGAAGTTTACCGGAAACGGTCCATCTACTTGTCTTACCTGCGATTACACAGGCACCAGCCGCGAGGCCATGTACTTTAAAGAGCGTATTTATTTCTCTTCCGATCGGGATGGTACCATGAACATCTGGTCAATGAACCTCGATGGAAAGGATCTTAAGCAACATACGTTCTCCAGTGGATTTGATTTGCTCTCACCATCCATCTCGGGCGCTAAAATTATTTTTCAACGCGGTGCCGATCTCGGTGTTTATGACATCGAATCAAATCAACAGGCAATGTTAGACATCGGCATTCAATCTGATTTTGATCAACGCAGGCCGCGGTGGATTAAAAATCCAGCAGAACGAATTTCGTATTGGGCGATTTCACCCAGTGGAAGGTTTGTAGCACTCATCGCACGGGGAAGAATTTTTGTAAGCTCTGTCAGCGGTAGCCGTTGGGTAGAAGTAACACGTAAAAGTGGAATCCGTTACAGTGCCGTTTCTTTTCTGGACGACAAGAACATCGTTTATCTTTCCGATGAGAGCGGTGAATTTGAAATTTGGAAAAGTTCTTCTGATGGAAGTGGAACACATCAGCAACTAACAAAGAATTCAAAAGTGCTGATCAGTTCCATTGATACCTCACCAGATGGAAAATACATTGCCTATTCTGACAAAGATTTCAGGTTGACCCTTTACTCTTTGGCGGATGGATCCTCGCGGCTGATCGAGCAAAATGAGAACGGTGGATTTTATCGGATCTCGTGGATGAAGGATTCCAGGTACCTGGTGTATGCAGCGGATGGAGAAAATACCAATTCCATCGTGAAGGCATACGAGATCAAAACTGAGAAGAAGCAGGTAATCACCACGGATCGGTTGAACAGCTATGATCCTGAATTCTCCTCGGATCAGAAATGGTTGTTCTTCGCATCGGAGCGTCACTTGAAAACTTCTATCAGTTCACCCTGGGGCACCCGCCAGCCTGAGCCATACTTTGATAAAACCACAAAGCTTTACGCACTGGCTCTGAACGAAGCCGAACGTCTCGCCTTTTTGGAACCCGATGGCTGGAGTGACGAAAAGAAAGAAGAGGCAAAGGCGAATACCTCCGACAGCAAAGTGAAAACAGACAGTAAGCCTGCGCCCGCAATGTTGAATGTAGATTGGGCCGCTGCTGCAAAACGGTTGTATGAGGTGCCGCTGGCCGGAAGAAATGTGCTCCAATTTCATGTAGGCGAAAATCATCTCTTCTGGACCGAGATCGAAGCGAATCAGTATGACAAGCAAAAGTTATATGCACTGAAGATTGGGTATGATAAAAAGATGGACCCTACGCTGGTGGCGGAAGATATCAACGGCTACGCATTGTCGTCTGATCGGAAAAAATTAATTATTGAGAAGGCGAATAAACTGCACATCACAGATGCAGATGGCACCAAGATCGATTTAGAAAAGTCTCTTCTGGATCTTTCCAACTGGGCCTTTCAGTTTGATCCTGTTGACGACTGGAAGCAAATGTTTAACGATGCATGGCGCATGGAGCGCGACTATTTCTATGATAGAAACCTGCACGGTGTAGATTGGGTGGCCACGCGCAAGCGATACGAGCCGTTGCTGGAGCGTGTGTCCGATCGTTTTGAACTTGACAACCTGCTGGAGCAGATGGTGGGCGAGCTCTCCGCGTTGCATACTTTCGTATATGGAGGCGATAAAAGAAAATCACCTGATGACATCCAGATTGGGGCGCTGGGCGCGAAGTTGGACATTGATCCTAAAGGCTACAAGATTTCGCATATCTATCAAAATGATCCGGATTATCCTGAGAATTTTTCTCCGCTGATGGCGCCTCAATTAAAAATCAAAGCAGGAGACATTCTCCTCAAGATCAACGACCAGCCGATGACCAATCCTGAAAATATGTATCGTGCCCTTTCGGGAAAAGTTCATGTGACGGTGAAGCTCACGTTGCAAAACAATAAGGGCGAAATATATGAGCAGTTGGTGAAACCTATTTCAGAAGATGAAGAGGTGAGCCTTCGGTATGCAGAATGGGAGTATACGCGGAGATTAGACGTGGAGCAAAAAACATCTTCGCAGGTTGGGTACATTCATTTGCGCGCCATGGGTTCAAACGACATGAATGATTTTGTGAAGCAGTTTTACCCTGTGTTTAACCGGGGTGGGTTGATTTTAGATGTGCGCCACAACGGAGGGGGAAACATTGATAGTTGGGTGCTGGAAAAACTGATGCGCAAAGCATGGTTTTATTGGCAGCCCCGCATTGGTAAACCAAACTGGAATATGCAATATGCTTTCCGCGGTCATATTATAGTGCTATGCGATGAAAGCACAGGTTCTGATGGCGAAGCGGTGACAGAGGGAATCAGAAGGTTGAAATTAGGTACGATCATGGGCACACGCACATGGGGCGGAGAAATCTGGTTGAGCAGCAGCAACCGCCTGGTAGATGGTGGTATTGCCACCGCAGCTGAATTTGGTGTGTTTGCTGACGGACAATGGCTCATTGAAGGACACGGTGTAGATCCTGATATTGTGGTAGACAATGAACCCTATACCACCTTTATGGGCAAGGATACGCAGCTTGAAGCAGCGATAAAATTTCTGCAAGATAAGTTGACTAAGGAACCCGTTGCATCACCCAAGGCTCCGCCTTATCCAAACAAAAGTTTTAAATACAAGGAGTAGAACCTTTGTAGGGCAATCGGTTTGTGGTTCCCGAATATTTAATTGTCATGATTTAATTTCTAAATATCTTGAAAAGACTGCTTCAGATTATTTCAGCTCTTTTAATTACTTCAAGTGCGGTGGCGCAGAAAGGGTTTGACCTAAAGGTTTCGCTTGCAGATCTGAAAGAGCCAGCGAAATTGATTTTAACCGTTCGCGATGTTGGCCAGTGGAAAGAATTTACAGCAGAATCTCAGAATGGAAATTTTGAAATCAAAGGCGTAGTGCAGGAGCCGGCTTTTGCTTTTCTGGTGATGAAATATTTGTCTGAAACAGATCGGCCACCGGAGGCTGAAAATATTTCTGAGTTGTTTATTGAAAACCGAATGATCTCGGTGAAAGGAAGTGGCGTTTTGAAGCAGGCTGTTATTGAAGGCGGGCCTTTGCAGCAGGAGCTGGAGCAACTGAAGACTGCACTCAAAGCTTTTCAGTCAAATCAAGGCATAGAGCGAAGTGAAGTGGTGAAAGAATTTGTCCTTCATCATCCGAAGTCGTTTGTAAGTATTTATGCGTTACAGGATTTTTCAATGGATAATAGTTTCAGGCTGGAGGTTGAAAAAGTCTCGCCACTGTTTCAATCTCTTTCGCCCGACATCAAAGCAAGTATGTTGGGGAAAGAATTAGCTCATGATATTGAGCTTGCGCAGCGCACTACACTCGGCTCCATAGCGCCCGACTTTATCCAACAAGATACTCTTCAGAAAAATGTGAGCCTGAAATCCTTTCGGGGAAAATATGTGCTGATTGATTTTTGGGCGAGTTGGTGCAAACCTTGTCGTGTTGAAAACCCCGAGCTTGTAAAAGCTTACAATGCCTTTAAAGAAAAGAATTTTACCATTCTTGGCGTGTCGCTCGACAATAACAAAACCAGCTGGCTGAAAGCAATTCGCAAAGATGGTCTCACATGGACGCATGTATCGGATCTTAAATTCTGGAAAAACGAAGTAGCGCTTCTATATGGCGTGAAAACGGTGCCGCAGAATTTTGTCATTGACCCGTCCGGTAAAATCATTGGTAAGAATATTCCAAGTAGAGAATTGACGGAGTGGTTGGCTCAGCACATTAAATAGATTAGTCGCAAATGATCATGCTTCATAATTCTTCTTCATGAATTCTTGCAGCGGCTTTCCGCTCTTCTTTCCATTGCTTCAATTCTTCTTTGCGCTTTTTGATTTCTTCTTCGGTTGGCTTGTAGTTGATCAGCGATTTCAAGTCGGGTTGGCCGGCATCCACCCATGCAGTGTACCACACGCTGCTAGTCATGAGTACAGCAGCGCGCATTTGTTTTTCTACCATTCCTAAAAGCAAGTCGTGGTAGGCTTTAGAATAGCCCGGTGAAAAAACTTTTACGGTCTGCCTTCCCTTTGATTCAAACCCAAATTTCTTCTCGCCCCATTTCTCGGCCAGGCGTTTCTCAATTAATAAAACAGAATCAACTTCCCGATGGCTTTGTGTTACTGCTCTCCAGGCAGCGAGCTGCACGTTATCCAGGTAAAGTGCCTTGCCGGTAAATAGATTGTATCGCTCGGCAAATAATTCGGGCAGTCGTGATTCCCAAAAGCCATGGATGCCTACCTGGTTGGTAAGTTGGCCATCATAGTTTTGGGTAGTATGCAGGGGCACGTGCGCATCGGCAATGTAATGACCGAGATCTGCGGAAATCTTTAAGATTTTTTCGGGGTCTTTCACGAAGAAGGCGTCTTTCAATTGAAAGTACACCCGGTAAATATTCCACGGCAAAATGCCATGCGCCTGCAATGAATCGTTGCCTATTTTCTCTTCCGCTTCTTTCCAGTAGCGGGGTAGTTTATGTTCGGCACTATCACCATACACATCCAGGTCGATGTAATGACGGGGTGCTTCGCCCGGCACAGCCAGTCTGCGTTTGTCAGGATTTACAGAAGCTTCTTCAATGTATTGAATGTTGGCTTTATAAAATGCAATCATTTCCACCGGCAAGCTGAACACCGCCATTCGATTGATCTTGCGATGACCATAAAATCCCCAACTGCTAAACAGCATGATAATGATGAGCAAGGCAATTAAATGTTTGACTTTTAACACAATACTGAATTACGAATGACAAATTACGAATTACGATGAAAGTCTCCAGCATCGAGCATCCAGGATCCAGTATCAAGTCTCCAGCATCTATTTCCAGATAACCAATAACTATTAACTTTACACGCAATGCCCGAAAGCCTGTCACTCGATTTTAATCCCAACGAAACACTCTTTGCTGAGCTGGCTTTACCTGTTCCGGTTCCGAAGCTTTATACCTATAGAGTTCCGATTGCGTTGAGCAATAAGATCATGGTGGGCCAGCGGGCGATTGTGCAGTTTGGAAAGAATAAAATTCAGACGGGTATTGTGGCTAATCTCCATAATACTCCTCCGGTCGATTACGAAGCCAAGTATATCCTGGAGCTGCTCGATGAATCGGAAATCATCTACCCGCAGCAGTTCAAACTGTATCAGTGGATTGCCGACTATTATATGTGCACCCTTGGCGAAGTGATTAATGCCGCACTACCTTCAGGACTAAAACTTTCCAGCGAGTCGAAGATTCAACTGCACCCGGCCTTCGATTTTGAAACCACCGACTTTGATTTTTCTGAACGCGAGCGTATGCTTTTGCAACGATTGAAGCAGGAAGAGCTTACTCATTCAGAGGTGGCCAAGCTGCTGGGTTCGAAATCGATTTATAATATTTTGAAATCGTTGGTATCGAAAGAGGCGATTATCATCTACGAAGAAGTAATAGAAAAATATAAACCGAAGACTGAACGGAGAATCCGATTGGCAGCTGAATACCTGGTGAAAGAAGAATTGGAAAAGCTGTTTGAGTCGCTCGCCAGCAAGCCAAAACACGAAGCAGCTGTGTTGGCTTACCTGCAACACGTGCCGGTTTTTGCTCATCCTGAATTGAATGCAAAAGGAGTTTTGAAATCGCAGTTGACTGGGGAGGAGTTTTCGGATTCTGTGATCAATACGCTTGTCAAGAAAAAGATATTTGAAGATTTCGATATCACCGTGCCGCGGTTTGGCTTTGATGATCCTGTGCAGGAGC
>CAZNCO010000067.1:10870-12257 GCA_964571345.1 uncultured Ohtaekwangia sp. | reverse complement strand
GTGCCGGGTTCTTTGGGAATCATAAAGTAGCTAAATGATTTTGTTCCAGCCACCCGCCCGTTTTCACGCGTTATATTTTGTTTTACGTTTGGTTCGTAGAAATCAAAATTGTCATCCTTGATTACATTTGGTTTTGATATGGATGAAACATTCCCTTCTCCATAAATATTAAAATCATAAGATACACTTTGACCCGTCTGCAATTCGGTCGAGCTGATGCGTTCCTCTAACTTGTAGTTGCCCACGGCTACTGCATCGCGTAGTGGATGTGGCGGTAGTTCTTTCAGCCGCACGATCTTGGGTTTTGAAAAAAATGTTTTGAAATCTTCCTGACGATTTTGTCCGAAGAAAGACGGATTCTTCGCCACTTTAAATTTAATCATCTTCAATCCGATGGAAGGGAACTCGACTTTTTGATTGTTGAGAGGAAAGAAGGTTGCCTGGTAAATCTTATACTGCGTATATCCTTTACCACCAATTTGAATATGTTCACCTTCTATGTTTTCGATGTCAAAGTTTTCTTCCCAGCAATTTGCAGGTTTTAGTTTTTTGAGGATGTCGGCAAGTTGTTTTCCGAGATCGTAAAACTGCATGGGCGCGCGGTTGTTGTCAGAAATCAAAAAAGAGAGAGAGGCATTAAATCCTTCGCCCACATACACTTCGTCTTTGTTGGTTGTTACGGCAAGGAGCGCGTCATCTTTTATATCGACAAATTCAGTCGGCTCATTTCGTCCAAAGAAATCATCGCGATCAAAAAAACTTCTGAAGGGATCTGACTGTTGCTGTTGCACGGCTGCACCTACTTTCACTTTTTTTCCGGTAACGGAGAGAGTCTGATCATTTACTTTCATTTTGAATGATGGCACCGTGATCGTTCCTTGCCGCATAGGCGCATACGTCATGATGATACTTTGCGAAGAACTCATCTGCCCGTTGATGATATTAGTTTGCGATGAAGAGGATGTGCCACGCTTTTGAAATCCTTCGATGTCAGGAAAATTGTCGTAGCTTCTCAATCGTTCATTGTTTGCCGTTACCGTAATCGTCCATCCTTGATTTTGTCCGATCTCATCTGGTCCTAATACTATTTGAATGTTTTGAGCTTTACTTAGCGAAAAAATAAAACTGAGAACTATTCCTAAAAACGCTCTTATCACCATAATTTCAAATGCAAATAGTTGTGCAACCAAGTTTCGATCTACAAAATTAAAATCTTCTTCCGCATGTTAAACCCATTTTGTATTTTCATCGTTGAAATAGCCGTTAAGTATTAACCAAATTATTATTTAATGAAGATGCTCAATTATGTCAAAAAGATTCTCACTAGAGTGAGTTTTGACGCCCGCCTCTTCGAAAAGGAGTTGCGGAAAGCCATCAATATGTTGAT
>CAZNCO010000067.1:0-10860 GCA_964571345.1 uncultured Ohtaekwangia sp. | reverse complement strand
ATGTTGATTGGCGAGGAGTTGCAGGAGCTTCGAAATTGGTGCTATGCTAATTACGAGCTTCAATACGGTGCGATCCTGAATCGCTGTTTTGTAGTTGGTTAAATCAGCTTAGCGCTGAGTGAAATCCCGCTCCGAACTTGTCATTGGGGGCGGGATTTTATTTTGTTACAAACTGAATGTTTCGTCTTAATCCCGAAAGCTTCGTTCTTTTTAAAGGCGACTTTTTAAACAATTTTTGAAACACATCTTCCGTTATATCTTTCCAATCTTCCCCTTTCATGTTTGCCAAATCCGGATGTGGATCAAAGCGAGGTTCACTGTGAGGTTTTGAAAAGCGATTCCATGGGCATACATCCTGACAGATGTCGCATCCGAAAATCCAATTCTCAAATTTACCTTTTACCTCTGCGGGAATTTCTTCTTTTAATTCGATGGTGAAGTAAGAAATGCATTTGCTTCCATCCACAACAGAAGGTTCAGAAATGGCATCTGTGGGGCAAGCATCGATGCATGCCGTACATGTGCCACAATAGTCTTTAACAGGGCCATCGTAATCTAACTCCAGATCAATGATCAGTTCTGCGAGGAAGAAAAAACTCCCCATGTTTTTGTTTAGCAACAACGAATTTTTTCCAATCCAGCCCAGCCCTGACTTCTGTGCCCACGCGCGTTCGTGAACCGGAGCAGAGTCTACAAACGCTCTTCCATTTACATCTCCGATTTTTTCGCGCAAGCGGTCAATAAAAATTTTTAGCTTGGCTTTCACCACGAAATGATAGTCTTCGCCATAGGCATACTTGGCAATCTTTAATTTGGAATGGGCTTCTGCCAAATCTTTTTTAGGAAAGTAGTTGTACCCCAAGCTTACAATTGATTTGGCGCCAGGCACCAGCAGCCTCGGGTCAAGGCGTTTGTCAAAATTTTCTTCCAGGTATTTCATCTTACCTGCATAGCCGCGCGTGAGCCATTCTTCAAGGCGCGGAGCTTCTTCTTTCAGGAAGTCTGCTTTTGAAATGCCACAAAAACTAAAGCCCAATTCAGTTGCAATTGATTTTAGAATTTGAGTGTTTTCAGTTTTGCCCATCAATTTTTTTAGAGAAAATTTAACAGTTTTTCACATCTGAACTCATAGTGGAGTATTTTTCTTTCAGTCTCAAAAATCTCTTTTCAAAAAAATTATAAGATAAATAAGCGACCATGACGGTGGTAGTAAACACAGAAATATAAACGACCAAGTAACTTGACCAGTGATAACCTTTGAAAGTAATGACTTTAGACAAATAGAAAATTATCAGTGGATGGATTACGTAAACTCCGTATGAAATCTTTCCGATGAAATCAACAAAAGAAACGTCTAGATTGATAATTCTGTACTTCGCTTGAATTTGTCCCATGATCAGAAAGACAGTTATCAAAGCAACCAACTCATTGTCGATGAATGAAAAGATGTGGAACTTATTAATTCCTGCTAAGAGAATTAAGGACCATGATAACAACTGAACGAATAGATTATTTGTGACTTTAAGGAATAAATCATTTCGCTGAAAATAGAGTATAGCGCCAATCGCTCCGATCATCATGCAGTGAAACCGTGTAATGTGCACAGTCATATACAACCAACCCGGCTCACCATTGTGGAATCGGATATCGATCATGCGGAATATTGCTTTCAAAGCAATCAAGCCAACACAGCTGATTATTGTCCAGTTCAAAACATTTTCTTTTGCTCGGACCAGCCAAGGCCAAAAAGAATAGAATTGCTCCTCCACGCCAAGCGACCAGTAATGACTCAGGAAGGGCAACGCATTTCCAATTATGAAGGGAATATTTGCGAGTAAAAGCAGGTAGTAAAATGCAGGTTGAGTTTCAATTGAGAATTCAAAAATTACCATCGTCAACAGGCACAGGATGAAGTACAAATAATAAAGCGGCCATATCCTCAGCATCCTGCGCATGTAAAAATGTTTGATGTTCACATATCCTGTTTCCTTTTTCTCTGCCAATAGAAGGTATGTGATTAGAAATCCGCTTAGAGAAAAAAAAATAGAAACGCCAAACCCGGCAAGCAAAGTTGATTTGGGGTTGCCATCCGCATATTTACCAAATACAAATGAATCGAGGCCAAACTGCATGAGTCCTTGCGTGGTGTGCGCAAACAGAACAGCAATCACAGCAATTGCTCTTAGCCCATTTAATCCACTAAAGTGAATGATTTGTTTCAATGCAATTTGAATTATTCAAGGATAAACAATTTAATTCAAATCGAGAAAACATCTCACTCGAGTAATCAAGAACTACTAACTTTGGGAAATGAACACTGCGGATAAAATAAAAAGCTGGCAAAAAGCGTCTGAAGAAGTTAAGCATTGGAAGATGGAGGGGCAGAAAGTGGTTTTTACAAATGGCTGCTTCGATCTCCTGCACCTTGGCCATGTAGATTACCTGGAGAAGGCGCGTAACCTGGGAGACAGACTTGTGGTTGGCTTGAATACAGACAGTTCTGTAAGTCGATTTAAAGGACCAGAACGCCCGCTACAGGATCAAAATTCAAGAGCGCGGATCATAGCTTCCCTACAGTTTGTAGACCTGGTGGTTTTTTTTGATGAAGACACACCGCTAAATTTGATTTCAGAACTTGTGCCGAATATTCTCGTAAAAGGCAGTGACTATTTGGCAGAAAACATCGTTGGCGCAGATGTTGTTAAAAAAAATGGCGGTGTGGTAAAAACCATTGACTTTGTGCCGGGGTATTCCACCACGCGAATTGTAGAAAAGATTAAAAGAACATAAACAAAACAAAACTATGGCTTTAGTAATTGGTTTATTTTTCATGTTGATTGGCTGGTTGGTGAGCAACAGACTGAAAAGCAAATTCAAAGAGTATTCACAAACACATTTGAGCAAAGACCTTACGGGTGCTGAAGTGGCGAGACTGATGCTAGCCGATAATGGTATTCACGATGTACAGGTAATTTCAGTGGAAGGTCAGTTAACCGATCATTACGATCCTACCAACAAAACGGTGAATCTTAGCCAGGAAGTATTTTACGGTCGCAATGCGGCTGCTACTGCTGTAGCATCCCACGAATGTGGTCACGCAGTGCAACACGCTCAGGCTTATAGCATGCTTCAGTTCCGTTCAGCGATGGTTCCAATTCAAAACATCAGCGCAAGCGTGTTGAATTTCATTTTCATGGCTTCACTTTTTGGAGGCTTCTTCGCCCATAGCTTTTTGCCCTGGAGCACTGCAATCTTAATAATGATTGCGTGTTATGGAGTATTTGCCTTATTTGCTTTGGTAACGTTGCCCGTTGAATTTGATGCCAGCCGCAGAGCGTTGGCTTGGGTAAAGACCAGAAACATTGTTACCCCTGGAGAGTATGATATGGCACAAGATGCATTGAAGTGGGCAGCCATGACCTACGTAGTAGCTGCGATTGGTGCCATCACGATGTTAGCATATTACATTATGCAATACCTGGGTAGCCGCGATTAATTTTGGCGCAACCGATTTAAATCCTAAAGCAGTCATTTATCTTTGAGGCCTGAGTTAACCACTCAGGCCTTTTTTTGTTGATGAACTAGAAATCTAATCTTGGACCGAATATGAATTTTGAACTGACTGAAGAGCATTTGACTGTACAGAAAGCTGCACGTGATTTTGCCCAAACCGAATTATTGCCTGGCGTGATTGAGCGCGATACAGAACAGAAATTTCCGGCTGAGCAAATCAAAAAAATGGGAGAGCTGGGATTTATGGGGATGATGACCGATCCAAAATATAACGGAGGAGGAATGGATACACTCTCGTATGTTTTGGCAATGGAGGAATTTTCTAAAGTTGATGCCTCGGCTTCTGTGTGTATGTCGGTGAATAATTCTTTGGTTTGCTGGGGACTTGAAAGATTTGGAACGGAGGAGCAAAAGGAAAAATACTTGAAGAAGCTCACCACTGCTGAATATATCGGAGCTTTTTGTTTATCCGAACCAGAGGCTGGGAGCGATGCCACTTCACAGCGCACCATCGCAGAAGACAAGGGCGATTATTATCTCCTGAACGGAACTAAGAACTGGATCACCAACGGAAAGAGTGCCAGCGTTTACATAGTGATCGCACAAACTCATCCTGAAAAGAAGCACAAGGGAATTAATGCCTTGATTGTAGAAAGAGGTATGCCGGGTTTTGTGGTGGGGAAGAAGGAAGACAAGATGGGTATTCGCGGTAGCGACACGCATTCGCTGATGTTCACAGATGTAAAAGTACCCAAGGCCAATCGCATTGGGGAAGATGGGTTTGGTTTTACTTTCGCGATGACTACTTTGAATGGCGGGCGCATTGGAATTGCATCTCAAGCCTTGGGAATTGCAGCTGGAGCATATGAATTGGCATTGAAATATTCGAAGGAAAGAAAAGCATTTGGCAAACACTTGAGCGAACACCAGGCCATTCAATTTAAGCTGGCAGAAATGGCTACTAAGATAAATGCTGCACGCTTACTTGTGTGGCAGGCAGCTTACCTCAAGGATCAAAAAAAAGATTTTGTGAAGGCAGCAGCGATGGCAAAATTATTTGCATCACAAATTGCACAAGAAGTAACAACAGAAGCGGTTCAGATTCACGGAGGCTACGGGTATGTAAAGGAATTTCATGTGGAGCGATTGATGCGCGATGCCAAGATCACGCAGATTTACGAAGGCACTACCGAAATTCAGAAGATGGTGATATCAAGAGAGCTGCTCAAATAGTAGTTTGCTTTTGTGGCTGAGTCTTCCAGAATCTGATCAGAAACAGGCTGAGAGTAGCGCCTGTGAAATCAAGACACCAGTCATAAAAGTCAGGAGTGCGATTGGGAGTAAGGTTTTGGTAGAATTCGTCCGTCATGCCACACAATCCGCAAATCATGAGGGTACCGATTGCAAATTTTTTGGTGTTGAATTGAGGATATTCAGCGACAAACCATCTTCCGACAAATGACCCCAAGACAAGATACTCCAAGCAATGGATTAATTTATCTGGTGTGAGTTGAAAAAATTCTGGAATCTTCTTTCCGGGAACGGAAGAGCCTAAAATGATGATTACATAAATCAGTAGCGTGCTAATGCGTTTGAATGCAAGTTTGTGAATTAACTTCATGAAAATAACTTTACGAAGGATGGTTTAATTGCATTGACAGAGTAAGAATATTCTACGGTCTTTCTGCCCTCTGCGCCAAGTTGTGTTCTTAGTTTTTTGTCTTCGATCAAGAGGCTGAGCATTTCAACCCACTCGCCATCTTTTGCCAGCAGACCATTGATCTTGTGTTGTATAATAGTGGTATTTACTCCAACAGGTGAAGCAACCGTTGCCACCTCCATCGACATGTACTGAAGGGCTTTGAATCCACATTTGCCCTTTGCCCATTCGTCATCAGGTAGGGGCATAATTCCAATATCAAAAAGACTAAGGTCAGAAACTTCAGTTTGCTGTGACCAGGGTTTAAACCGGAGGTTTGATATTTTTAGCTCTGGCTTCTTATCGGCAATAACATGAAACTCCAGATTGGGATATTTTTTCTCCAATTGCTGAAGATCTTTCTCAAGAAGATTTAAGTATTTCAACGTGGTGTGAGAGCCGGTCCAGCCGATGATAATCTTTTCTTTGACGAAGTCTTTCTTCAATGTGATATTATGTCCAAACTCCATGTCAATCGTGGTAGGAATCAGGTATGCCTGGCTGTTGTATTGCAGCGCAAAAGCTTGCAGGTATTTGTTGCCGCAGCTTACTTTGTAACTCCAGCGGCAAATCCACTTTACTTTTCCGCGCCAGCGGATCATTTTCTCAATCGAACCCTCGCTCCGCTTGTCAGTGCGCCAAATGGCATCATCGAAGTCATAGATTATTTTCTTACGAAGAATCTTCGATACTATGAATTCAAATATGGGCGGGCCGATAGGTGCTGCCTCCCGATGGATAAAAATAAAGTCTTGTGAGCTGGCTTTCAGTACTGCAGTTAATCTGTTTGCCAAACCATTTATCAGCGCTGATGCTTTTGAGATGGATCCTGACTGATTGTAAAAAACCCTCCAGTTTTTATGAGTAAGAAAACTCTGCACTTGAAAACTAAATCCGTTCTCTCTCAATGCTGCAAAGTATTGTTCAAACCTAAACCGTTGCGAAGGAGCTTCGCCTAGCGGGTAGGGAATTATGAACAGGACTTTGATGGCCATCGCGCAAAATTGCAGAATTTGTCAGAACATGCAGGCGTTTTCCATTACAGCCCTTAAAAATTTGATTACCTTTGCCAAACTCTATCGCTTTGGTTCAAAAATTCTTTCCATTAGATAAGAACTACCTGTTAGAAGAGGTTCAGTTAGCGTTGCGCGATGAATTACTGTCTGCAATGGTGGAGGAAGTGAAAGGGGCCTTTGAAACAGAAGCCAACCCGCTGGGACTGGAGGACAAGTTTGCTGCCAAAATAAGACGCTATCAAATAACACCGCGAAAATTAAAGCCGCTTTTTAATTTCTATTTGCATCTGTCTGCAGCCTATCGATTTAGGTTTAGCAGCAATCAGCTGGAGTTTATGTGGGATGGCCGCGACCACCTAGATCGGTACCACGAAGAGTGGCCGCAGGCCTTTCAGAAGTTGATAGCAGAATTTTGTAAACAAGAGCTGTTCATTCAGGCTGTACTTGACCTAACAGTATTTCAATCCGAAAATCGAAACGCAGAGCTCTCGGCAAACAGGATGAACAACTTTATGCTAAAGCAGTTTGGTGTGAAATTGCATAAGACGAAAGGTCTGGTGCCTATGAAGGTGGCGTAGGTGTAGTTAACAATACAAAAAAAGATTTCTATTGGAAGCCAGGGACATTGTTGTTACTCCCATTTTTATTTTGCTGGTTTACTTTATAGCCTATTTTATCAGGCCGTTGCTTTGTGATCGAGTTATCAATGCTTACTATTTCCCTGCTCTGACAGCTAAGATCATTGGTGCCCTTGCGGTGGGCTTTGTTTATCAGTTTTATTATAACGGTGGTGATACTTTTAATTATCACACCATTGGAAGCCGGCATCTTTGGAATGCATTCATGGATTCTCCTGATATCGGTTTGCGTTTGCTTTTTGGTGATCCATATACTCCGGGGGGTTACAGCTATATGTCCCGTATCTATTTTTTTCGAGATCCTGCTTCTTTTACCATTGTTCAGATTGCTGCCATTTTTGACCTGTTGACGTTTTCTTCTTATTCAGCCACTGCGGTACTCTTTTCTTTTTTTTGTTTCATTGGTTCGTGGATGATGCTTTTGGCATTTTTCGATCGGTATCCGCATTTGCATAGATGGATTGCAATTGCTGTATTATTTATTCCCTCGGTGGTGTTTTGGGGATCTGGATTATTGAAGGACACTATCACATTTGGGTGTTCTGGAATAATGATGTACTCCACCTACTTTCTTTTTATCAAGAAGAGGTACACTACTTTTCGTGTGATTGCTATGATTTTCTCAATGGTGCTTTTGTACCGCATAAAAATTTATATCCTGCTGGCGTTTTTACCAGCCTTGATTCTCTGGATTTTTTTTGAAAATTTGGGCTTCATTCGTAATAAAGTGCTAAGGGGACTCGCAGCGCCTGCAGCAATAACTTTAGCAATTGCACTTGCTTTTTTTGCCGCCCGCAAGGCTGGTGAGGATAATCCGCGCTATGCCCTGAATAAGATTGGTCATACAGCCCAGGAAACAGCAAACGACATTCTTTATCAATCGGGAAGGGGTGCAGGATCAGGCTACTCGCTTGGAACATTGGATGGGTCCTTTGCTTCCATGCTGCGCCTGGCACCACAGGCAGTGAATGTTTCACTTTTTCGCCCGTATTTATGGGAGGTCAATAACCCGCTTATGTTGTTGTCTGCCCTTGAATCGCTTTTTCTGTTGTTATTTTTTCTTTACACCCTTTTTAAGTGCAATGCTTTTTTATTGAAAGGGCTTTTTAATCCCACCGTGGTTTTTTGCCTTACTTATTCCGTTGTATTTGCCTTCGCTGTGGGGGTATCTACGTTCAATTTTGGAACGCTGGTGCGTTACAAGATTCCGATGATGCCTTTTTTCCTGATGGCTCTGGTGATTCTTCATGATGAACACCGTAAAAGTTTGTCTTCTGCAATTTGATTTTTGAGGTTACGCCCAGGACTGGTCAGAAAGTGTGGCTATTTAACATAATGAGTCATACTATATCCATACTGTATCTATGCTTCATCCATACACTCCCTACGCACTATTCATGCTGTACCCATGCACCATCCATGCTTTGTCCATGCACTATCTATGCTTTGTCTATACACTCGCCTTGTCTTGTCATTGCTCCTAAGTTTCTATGCTGAAAGCTACATTGGTTTGGAGATTGGGCGGGTGCTAGCGTGATTTACTGCGTTGAACTGGGTTCAACAGTTTTGGAGGGATAGTTTGTTAGTTGTGGATTTTTTGTTTGTCCGGGCCAGCGCTCAGCGGTTCTATGTGGAGTGTATTGCTTCGATTCTGAAGTTTTTTAAATGTTTTGCTTGCTTAAGTACCGAGAGGGTAGATCCGTTTATTTAGTCGTAAATTGCAGCAAATTTTAAAAACCTGTTTTCCAGTTTTGTTGGCATGGATGAATTCGTTGAATATAAAATCGAACCGAGCAACGGCAAACTCTTTCATTGGACTGAATTGTGGCGCTACCGCGAGCTGTTTTATTTCTTTACCTGGCGCGATATAAAGATCAAGTACAAGCAAACCGTGTTGGGTTTTTTGTGGGCTATTCTTCAGCCTTTATTGATGATGACTATTTTTACTTTTTTCTTTGGCAGGGCCCTGAATATACCCTCTCAAAATTTACCTTATCCCGTTTATGTATTCTCCGGACTGCTGATCTGGAATCTTTTTGCCACCGGTCTTACCAGTGCTTCGAACAGCATGGTGAACAATGCCAGCATTATTAAGAAGATTTATTTTCCCAGATTAATCATTCCGGTATCCTCTATTTTGGTTTCTTTATTTGATTTTTTGATGGCCTTCATTCTTTTTGTGGCGGTGCTTTTGTTTTACCAGCAATCGTTACTGTGGCAGGCTATTTTTATCTGGCCATTGGCTTTGCTTGTTGGCGTGATAGCTACGTTGGGAATGGGCTCCTGGCTGGCCGCACTTAATGTAAAGTATCGTGATTTCAGGTATGTGATTCCGTTCCTGGTGCAGGTGTTGTTTTTTCTTACACCTATTATTTATCCTATTTCATTGCTCAAATACCCTGTACTTCAATACCTGTTGGCCTGCTCACCGATTTATGCGGCCATAGAATTATTCAGGTATCCCCTTACAGGAGTTTTCACTGACACCGCCTTTTTATATATAAGCATTGCATCCGGCATTGTTCTTCTTTTTGTGGGTGTTTTGTATTTTAAAAGAACTGAAGATTTTTTTGCTGACTTTGCCTGAGTGAATGAAACCTATCTTAGAAATCCGAAACATTGGAAAGAAATACAAGATCCAGCATCTGGCGGGAGGCTATCTGAGCTTGCGCGAGCGTATGGTCAACTCTTTAAAGTTCGAAAAAAAACAGGAGGAAGATTTTTGGGCTTTGAAGGATATTTCTTTTGATGTTCAACCTGGAGAGTCTATTGGAATTATTGGAAGGAATGGCGCGGGTAAATCTACCCTCTTAAAAATCCTGTCAAAGATCACTCCGCCTACTACAGGAAGTATTGTTTCCCGGGGAAGGATTGCAAGCTTATTAGAGGTGGGAACTGGTTTTCACCCCGAGCTTACTGGCAGGGAAAATATTTTTTTCAATGGTTCCTTGTTGGGCATGAAGCGAAGAGAGATCGAAAGTAAGTTTGATGAAATTGTTGATTTTAGTGGGGTTGAGAAATTTTTGGACACTCCTCTTAAGCATTTCTCTAGTGGTATGCAGTTGAGACTAGCGTTTGCGGTTGCTGCGTTTTTAGAACCAGAGATTTTGATTATCGATGAAGTGTTGGCAGTTGGTGATGCTGAGTTCCAAAAGAAATGCCTTAGAAAGATGGAGGATGTGAGCAAGGAAGGAAGAACGATTTTGTTTGTGAGTCATAATTTGGCGTCCCTTAAGATTCTTTGTAAAAAAGGAATTTTGTTACATGCGGGTCAGCTTATCAACCATGGGGAAATTGATAATGTAGTTAACTCTTATCTTTTTGAGAAAAGCGACTTGCGTAAAATAATTGACTCGGTAAAATATCAACATAACCCTGGAAGAGTTCAATACATCACAATTAATGGTGAAAATCAAAATCATGTTTTATTAAATCAAAGGACATTAAAATTAAAAATTGAAATAACATTTAACAGAAGTACTACTTTTGAACTTCAAGTACACGTTAAGAAAGATGATTCATTGATTTGTAGTTATGCAAAATTTGCTAAGCAGCAAGTGCAGTCTTTTGAAAAGGGCAACTACGTTTTAGAATATGATTTGATTCTTCCTGATCTTAGATCAGGAAAATATAAACTTGATATTTATTTCACCGAACCGTTTGTGGTTTTATTTGCTCGTATAGAAAATGATATTCAGCTTGAGATTATGAATGAAGATCATCATTCTTTTCTGAACACATCTCCTTACGATTGGTGGGGCAGTGTTTTATTGGAAGGGAAAATGGAATGGAAAATGATCAAGCCTTAAGATGGCCATTCTGATATTTAGAACATCTCTAGAAAAGAGTGAAGTGAAACTTGTTTTTTTTTTTCAAAAATGAGTAAGGTTCTTCTTTTTCATATTTACCCTATTAATAACTGGGAAGAGGTTACTGTAAGGTTATTGTCAGACATCCCTCACGAAGATATTTTCGTCCATGCGTCATATAGTGA
>CAZNCO010000066.1:0-12307 GCA_964571345.1 uncultured Ohtaekwangia sp. | reverse complement strand
GGAATGATGAAGAAAGCAAACAAAAGATACAAGAATCCGATGATGCGATGCTTCATGGTGAGCGTCCCCAACCTCCGGGCAAGCCTTAATGGGATCAGCCTGAGATAAGGCGTGCGGAAGAAAATCAACACGCCAATAAAATTAAATAAGAAATGCGTGACAGCGATACTGATGCCATGGTTGGAATTGAAGAACGCAGCAAGAATAGCCGTTAACGTAGTTCCAATATTTGCGCCTAAAATGAACGGGGCTGCTTGCTTTAACCCAATCACCTTCTTGGCTACAAGTGGCACCACCAGCGAAGTGGTGACGGTGCTGGATCGAATTAATGCGGTTGTAAGTATCCCCCAACCAAATGACTTGAACGGGCTCTTGAAAAAGAAGCGTTTGAATTTATCCTGCGAACTAATGCCTAATGTATTGGTAAGAATCTTTCTGAAAAAAAGAATCGAGCCATATAATAGGATTATTGCCATTACGGCAAGCACATACCCATTCCCAATCCAATCCGAAAGGAATGCTACAGGAGCACTGATGCCCGCTCCAAGTAAGGAGAAATTTCCTTTTGCCTCGATGGCTGGCTCATGAAAAAAACTAACAGCAATAAATTCTGCCAGGCCTGAAAGTAAATGGAAATTGTACTCGAGAGGGAACAAAATAACTACGGTAAGAATATTAAAAAAATCGTGGTAAGTACCTGCCGCTATTGCCCTTTTGAATTCTTTACCATCATTAACGAAGCTAAGTGACACAATTGTGCTTGTAATGGTGGTGCCAATATTGGCGCCCATCACAATGGGCACTGCAGCCTGTAAAGTGAGCGCCCCTGACGAAACAAGTGCCACTGTAATGAGTGTGGTGGCGGAGCTACTCTGAATAATTGCAGTAACGAGCAGACCGATAAATAATCCGGTAAACGGGTTTGAAGTGGCAAGCAAAATGGCGTCTCCAACCGTGCGATCTAATTTCTCCAGGGAAGAGATCATCAACTCCAGTGAAAATAAAAAGACCAAAAGGCCAACAATAAAATAGATGGCGTTTCGGACAAATAACTTCCACCGATCTTTTACGAGAGTGGGCTCAAGAGAAGTTTCGTTCATCACCGATGGTAAAGATAAGCAGCCATTTCATTTGAATGACGAAGCAATGCTAAGTTAAAATTAGACTTCCATTAACTCTTGAATCGCCATCCATGCCATGAGCCCGGGGCCGAGCTTGAGGGCGTCTTCATCAATATCAAAATGAGGCGAATGAACATAGGCTGTGATTCCTTTGGAAGCGTTACCGGTGCCTAATCGATAAAACGAAGCTGGCACTACATGCGAGTAGTAAGCGAAATCTTCCGAACCAAGCGTGAGGTCAATCTCCAATACATTCTCTTTCCCCACATATTGTTCGGCTGCTTTTCGGATTCTTCGGGTTAGCTCGGGATTATTTTCCAAGTAAGGGTAACCATGTGAAATATCCACCACACATTTTCCACCCATACTTTCGGCAATACCCTCGGCCATCTTTCTTATTTTTTCTAAACCTTCTTTACGCCAGGTTTCATTTAAAGCGCGGAACGTTCCAGAGATTTTAACCTCGTCAGGAATGATGTTGGTGGCCCCGTTGGCAATTATTTTTCCGAATGTTAAAACGGTTGGTTGTTTCGGGCTTGCATTTCTGCTAATGATTTGCTGGAGTCCGATAATGATGTGTGAAGCAATAACTACTGGATCAATAGCCAACTCTGGTGCTGCACCATGGCCTCCCTTGCCAATTACGGTCAAATAAATCTCGTCACTGCTCGCCATGTACATGCCCTCACGAAAGCCAACCTTACCAACAGGAACAAGAGGCATCACGTGCTGGCCTATGATGGACATTGGTTTTGGATTCTCCAATACGCCTTCCTTAATCATGATGGAAGCGCCACCCGGATTTTTCTCTTCACCTGGTTGAAAAATTAGTTTGACAGAACCCTCAAAAGAATCTTTTACCTCATTTAAAATCTTTGCGGTTCCAAGAAGCGAAGAAGTGTGAACATCGTGGCCGCACGCATGCATCACGCCATGTTTGGTAGACTTGTAGGGAACATCATTTGCCTCCGTAATAGGAAGAGCATCAATATCTGCACGAAGGGCAACACATTTTTTCGTTGGATTTTTTCCTTCGATCATCGCAACAATACCTGTGCCTGCAATTCCTTGGGTAGGATTTAAGCCATAAGAGGTAAGTTTTTCAAAAATGAACTTAGCTGTTTCAAATTCCTGGTAAGAAAGCTCAGGATGCGCATGAATATGCCTGCGGATTGAAATCACATCCGAAGCATAATCACTGGAAAGCTTTTTGATTTGGTCGAGTAATGACATGGGGCAAAGATAACTAATCCTTGCCGCTCAATTTTACTTCCCTGCCGATGCCATCAACTTGTCAACAACTGTGTCAACCGAAGCTCCTTCCGCTTCGGCTTTGAAATTACGCACGATGCGGTGACGAAGAACGGGTTTAGCGACCGCTTGCACGTCTTCTATGTCAGGAGAGTATTTTCCATTTAGAAGAGCGTTGCATTTTGCACCAAGCACAAGATACTGTGATGCTCTTGGTCCTGCACCCCATTCAAGCCATTCGTTGGCAAGATTTGAATTTGCTCCTGGTCGCGTGAGGGAAGTTAGACGTACGGCATATTCAACCACATTGTCAGCAATGGGTGCCCTTCGTACCAGATGTTGAAAAGCAACAATTTCATCACCGGTGATAACTTTTTTCACCGTCACCACATCATCGGCTGTTGTACCTTTTACAATTTTCAATTCTTGCTCAAAGGTTGGGTAATCCAATTGGATGTTAAACATGAAGCGGTCTAGCTGCGCTTCGGGCAGCGGGTACGTTCCTTCTTGCTCTATCGGATTTTGAGTGGCCAACACAAAAAATGGCTGCGGCAACGCGTACCTATGCCCGGCTATTGTAACCGCATTTTCCTGCATTGCCTCAAGCAAAGCTGCCTGGGTTTTGGGCGGTGTGCGGTTGATCTCGTCAGCTAAGATGATGTTTGCGAAAATGGGCCCCTTTACAAATTGAAAGTTACGTTCTTTATCCATCGTTTCAGCACCAACAATATCCGAAGGCATTAAGTCAGGGGTAAATTGAACGCGTTTAAATTGTAAGTCCAGCGCTTGCGAAACAGTTTGTACCAATAAGGTTTTTGCCAGTCCGGGCACTCCGATCAAAAGCGAATGCCCATGACAGAATATAGACGTAAGTGTCAAGCGCACTACATCTTCTTGCCCTACAATTACTTTACCGATTTCGCTCTTCAGATCTTTGTAAGCCTGAGCTAAAGCATCGGCCGCTTCCACATCGTTTGAAAAAACCTTAGCCATGTTATATGTATGATCGGTGAAAGTAACTTTTTATTAACGGCTTCACAAGAGTGAAATACGCGAGCGGAAATCTACTCAAGTATTTTGCAGTAATTGTAAGAAGGGTCGATGTTTATGAATACATCTTGTCTGGCCTTTAAAAACCATTTGTTAATGGCTTTGTCTTTTTTCTCTGCCAAGGCTGCTGACTGAATGCGGTGCCAGTCATCTTTCAAGTTGGCCTGATGGGGGGGGATTTTAGATTTAAAATAAATGATCCTTACTGCCTCTTTTTGCTCTTCTGTGCGATAGGCAGCTGGTTTTGAAATTCCACCCAGCTTCAGCGTGTCGATTGTTAAGTAGACAGCGGGGTCAATTGTTTTCAAGGATACCTTCATCCCCCCATCTGCGTCAGTGAAATAACCGGAATGCCCTTTCGTATTTGAGTCGTCAGAGAAAAGCTTAGCCGCATGTTCAAACTTAAGACTATCTTTAAGAATTTTATTACGAACACTGTCCAGTAGTTTTCTGGATCTCTCAATATCTTCTTTACTGGGATTGGCGGTGAGAAGAATGTGTCGCGAATTATACTCATTGCCTCTTCGGTCAATTAACTGCATAATATGAAAGCCAAAGGGAGACTTAAATGGCTGAGAAATTTCTCCCTTGCGCATCTTAAAGGCCATCGCTTCAAACTCTGGGACCATTGCACCACGACCTACATAGCCCATCTCTCCACCATTCGCCTGTGCACTTGGATCATCAGAATATTTTCTTGCTAGCTCGTTAAAATTTTCTCCGTTGAGAAGCCGCTGTCGAATTTCGTTCAGGCGTGCTTTTGCTTCTTCTTCCTGTGCTTGACTAATCTTGGCCACCTTCACGATCTGACCGATTTCGGCATCTGCATCATAATAAGGCAAACTATCTGCGGGAATTTTGTTGAAGAATTTTTTTACCTCTGAAGGGGTGATGGTGATATCTTTCGTTATTCGCTCAGTCATTTCGCGGCTGAGTAACTGCTCGCGTATTTGATCGCGGAGTTCAATCTTTATTTGATCAAGTGTTTTTCCATATTGGCGCTCAAGTTCCTCTTGCGAGTTGCCATTGCTTTGCAAGATCATCTGCATACGCTGAGAAGTGTTTCGATCCACTTCTGCATCAGTAACTACCACGGAGTCAATCTCAGCTTTGGCTACCATCAGCTTATTCATGATAAGGCGGTTCAGCAGCCCGCAGCGTGCTTGATCAGACGGAGCATTTCCTTCCGTGAGGTAATGCTGGTAGGCTGCTTCCAAATCTGACTTCAACACGATGTAGTTATCAATCTTGCAGATAATTTTATCCACCACAAAAGTGTTGTCTTCTTTCTTTACGGAAGCATCGTCTTTTTTATCTTGCGCTGAAACGGTAGAAAACACCGCTATCAATACCGCACTACTTATTAAAAATCTCAAAGTCATTCCGTTTGGCTGCATTTTCATAAACCTCATCTTCCAGTTTTTTAGCAAGTTCAACTTTTCTTTTGTTTAAAATAATGTTCTTAATGTCTTTCTTCACGAATTCAATTGGGGATATGTTATCAGATATCTTGTAAGCATCGATTTTTAAAAAATAGAGAAAATCATTGTCTGAGGTTTCATAGTAATTGTAGGATTTCAAAAATTGAATTTTGTTTGGAATATCCGCCAATGGAGAATTAACCGTTAGTTTATCAAATTCAATCCACGAGGAATCAGCCAGGTGAAAAGCAGATGAAAAACCAAGACAATAGGATTTCAACTCCGCGATATCTTTTTCCTTTGTAGAGAACATCAGGTCTTTTATTCGTTTGGTACGTGGAGCATCCTTCGGTACTTTGATATATGTACCACGAATGATGTTTTGCTTGAGGATGAAGTTATCGAGATGAGCTTTGTAATATTCTTCGATGGTAGCATTATCAACACTATCGTTCAGGTTTTGACGGATGTAATAGTTTTGAAATTCATATCCGATCAAACTGTAGCGGTAATCCAACACCTTGCGCTCCACCTCGGCTTCATTTATGTTGATATTTTTCATTGCTTCGTTAATCAGCAATTGCTTGCGTACCCAGCTGTTAACGTAAGCATTGATGCGAGCGGCACTGTCGTCCTTAGTGGTTTTTTCTGGCACAATGCCCTTCAACTCATCTTCATATAAGTAGGTCTGGTTTACCTTGGCAACTGCTTTGCGTGAGTTATCGCCTCCCTGATTTTGCCTTTTCATTCGAATAAGGTCGCACGATGCAACACAAGCAGCAAGAGCAATCCAAGCACAAGCGGTAACGGCCGAATGAAATATTGCCTTTCTCATTTTTTCACCAGTTCATTCATAACGAATTTCTTGCCTTTGCTATTTACTTTGAATGAGTATTTTTTTCGTAAAGCCACAACCCATTCTTTTTCTAATTCTGTTTGATAGTCTGAAATGATCTGAGATCTGGATTCATTAAATTTTTTCGTGCCTGGTTCCACAAGCCTTGATATTTCTACGAGGTAATAAATTCCGTCCATGTTCAATTCCTGAACCCCAGGCACCCAATTAATTTTGTCGATGATTTTGCTCTCACCTTTTTCGTAGTTTCTGAAGTTCTGCACAGATTTAAATTTTTTCATGTCCGCGGCACTCAAAGTATCTCCGCTAGAAATTTTGCGTTTCACCTCATCCAGAAAAGATTTATCAGCGGTAGAAAAGAAACGAGCTTCTACGCGAGGGCCGGCTTTGTATTTATCTAAATGTGATTGATAAAATTTCTTCTGCGCCACAGAATCGTTGGAAGCCTTATTCCAGACTTCTTTCTCCATGATTTCGAACAGCAAAATTCCTTCCCGGTATTCATTTAACAAATATTTGAAATCTGGGTGCTGGCTTACGAGATTTTCGTCTTCAGCATCATTCAATTTTTCGTCAACCAAATGATTGTAAAGTTGATCTATGTATGCCGATGGTGAAAGCGAAGTTCTTGTCTGCTCCCGGAAAATCCACTTTATGAAATCACCGCCTGTGACGGCTTTGCCATTGACTGTGAAGAGTGGTAAGCTTTTGATATCGTTATTGCCTTTCAATCTCCATTTACCTTTTACAAGATTGCTGTCGGCCAGCGCAAAGAATCGTGTTTTATTCTCTTTGTTTTCTGAAAACTGAAAGTTCTTTTTGCGTTTCTCAGCCTCTGCTTGTTCAGATATTTTCACACGCTCGTCACGAGCTACTTTCTTTTTCAGCGATGCTTCAATTTCCGTGTATGGAGGCAGTGGTATTTTTTTCTCAAGCCGAATGATGTGCCATCCAATGTTGGATTGAAAAGGATCGGATATATCTCCAGAATTTTTGAGAGCAAACGCGTTAGCTTCGAATTCTGGAACCGATGCAAAAACGCCTACACCAAATTGACGTAGACGGCCACCACTATTCTTTGTGTTACCATCTTCTGAATTCTCTTTACACAATTCATCCCAACTACGTCCCCCCTTTAGTTGGTCGTAGATTTCGAAAATTTTGTTCTTAACCTTTGCATCTTCCTTATTAGGTGATCGAAGCAAAATATGGGAAACTTCTACTTCACCACGTGATGGCTTTTTATCGAACACTTTAATGATGTGATATCCGAACTGCGTTCGAATAATTGGGGAAATCTCTCCGACTTTCGTTTGGAAAGCAGCCTTCTCAAAAGGATAAACCATTTGAAATGCAGTAAAGTATCCGAGGTTTCCACCATTAATTTTTGCTGACGGATCATCGCTTAATTCCAGTGCAAGTTTTTGAAAATCTTCGCCACCCAAAACTCGATTTCTGATAGCGGAAATTTTTTGAAAAGCTTTCAGCGTATCGTCAGAAGAACTGGTCGGAGAGACTTGAATTAAAATATGTGAAGCCTTTATTTCCTCTTTCGAATGTTCGTAGGCTTCTTTCGTTAGTTTTTCTAAAACATCCTTTTCAGCCCGGTAGGGTTTTTTTAGTTCTTCGCGATAAGTTCTAAGCTCTTTCATGAACTTGGCAGTGGTATCGAGACCTTGATGATGCGCCTCAGCTATCTTTAGTTTGAAGTTGAGGAGAAGATCTAAGTATTCCTCCACAGAAGGTATGGTAAAGTCTTTTTCTTTGGAGGCGATGTGATTCTTTTTATAGAGATAAGTAAACTCGTCTGTAAAAGTTGTTTTACTGTCTACCGTAAAAAGAACGAGGGATTTGCTGGCTTCTTTTTGGCCAAGGCTAGCGAACGAAATAAGTAACAGGAATGCGAAAAGGTAAACCTTCATTCTTGGGCGAAATTTTCAGGCTGCAAAGATAGGTTTTTAAGGATATGAAGGGTAAATAAAAAAGGGGCGCAAGGCCCCTTTCTCATTGAAAATGATGATTCTAAACCCTGCCTTCCTTGAGTTTAGTTTTAAATTTTTTCAACTGGTTGCGCAAGGCCTCTGTGGCTTGGTCGGTGGCAGCCTCAAAGGAGCGGGCTTGTTCTTTGGCAAACAACTGGCTGCCGGGCACTTTTAATTTTATTTCCACGGTTTTGTTGTCAATCCCCTCGTTGTTCAAACGCAGGAAAACTTCCCCATCCACCAGGCGGTCATAAAACGTCTCCAGCTTATCGATTTTCTTTTGAATAAAATCGATCAGCTTAACATCAGCATCGAAGTGAATGGAATGGATCTGCAATTTCATAACATTTAAAAATTTAAAAGTGGAACATAAATACTGCGATCATGCTTTAGGGTGAGCCTGATCAAAAACCCTTTTTAACTTTTCTATTGAATTATGCGTGTAGACTTGTGTAGCTGCCAGACTGCTATGCCCAAGCAAATCTTTTACTGCGTTGATCTCTGCACCTTTGTTCAGCAAATGCGTGGCATAACTGTGTCTCAGCACATGCGGGCTTTTCTTCTCAACCCCGGAAAACAGCTTTAGATATTTCTTCACAATGCGGTTCACTATCATAGGATATAACGGCTCGCCCGACTTTGTTAGCAGCAAATGGTTGGTTTTTTTTTCGATTTCTTTGTTGCGAATCTTTTTGAAATCTTCTAGAAGGGCAGCAAGGTTGGTGTTGAATGGGATGACCCTCTCTTTGTTTCTTTTGCCAAGAACTTTCAAGGTGCGATCTCTGAGATTAACCTGCCCATCTTGCAGGTTGATTAGTTCCGAAAGGCGCATGCCGGTGCCATAAAATAATTCCAGGATAAGGCGATCACGGGTGCCCACATAGTCGTGGTTGAACTCAAAATGATCCAGCATCTTAACTATGTCATTTTCCTGAACAAAATGAGGAAGCTTTTTTTTTGTCTTCAGGATTTTGATTTTCTCCATCGGGTCTTTTTCTATCACATCCTGTTTTAGCAGGAATTTATAATAAGACCTTAGGCACGCTATTTTACGGTTGACAGAAACAGCATCTAATCCACTTTCTACCAAATTAACTACCCAATTGCGGATCATTCCGTGGTTGGCTGTTTCGGTGGCGGAGGTATCAAATTCTTTGAGCAGGAATTCGCAGAACTGCGAGAGGTCAATTTGATAGGCGCCCACTGTTTTGGGGCTATACCTTTTTTCAAACTGCAAATATTTTAAAAACGAATCAACCATTGACAGGAACTTCCCTCTTGCCCCATCAAGATAAAAAAAAAACCTCCAAGGAGAAAACTCCTGGAGGATTGTTGATAAAATGTCTATGTAATGTTGATTAATTATCCTGAGCGTACTGCTTTTGAATGTAAGCAGCATGGATAATCTCACTTCTTCTCTTAACGGAAGGCTTCGTAAATGAAGTTCTTTCGCGCAATTCCTTCAAAACACCAGTTTTTTCGAACTTCTTTTTAAAACGCTTTAAAGCCTTGTCAATTGACTCGTTCTCTTTAATATTGATAATCAGCATTGTCTTCTATTTTGGGCTGCAAATATAAGTTTATTCTTATTAATTCTGCAAACATTACTTTAAAAGTGCTCTGGAAATCACTAGTTTTTGAATTTCAGATGTTCCCTCGCCAATAGTACAAAGCTTGGCGTCTCTATAAAATTTTTCGACCGGGAAATCTTTAATGTACCCGTAGCCACCAAAAATCTGAACAGCATCGTTTGCAATTTCCACTGCAATTTCAGAAGAATAAAGTTTTGCCATGGCCGATTCTTTAGACATTGGCAGATGCCTGTTTTTTAAATCAGCAGCCTGAAAGATCAACAATTTGGCGGCTTCAATTTTGGTTGCCATGTCGGCAAGCTTAAAGGAAATTCCCTGGAAGCTTGAGATTGGCTTGTTGAATTGATGTCGCTCTTTGGAATATTGGAGTGCCGCGTCAAATGCGCCCATTGCTATTCCGAGTCCCAGAGCCGCAATTGAAATTCTTCCGCCATCCAGCACTTTTAAGGACTGAATGAATCCATCTCCCTCCTTGCCAATCATTTGAGATCTGTGAACTCGGCAATCGGTAAAGATCATCTCTGCCGTTTCGCTTGCGCGCATGCCCAACTTGTTTTCTTTCTTGCCAGCAGAAAATCCGGGTGTTCCACGCTCTACAATAAATGCAGTCATGCCATGAGAGTCGCCAATTTCACCCGTGCGAGCAATCACCACTGCTACATTTCCCGATTTGCCGTGTGTAATGAAATTCTTTGCCCCGTTGATGACGAAATAATCTCCATCGCGCTTTGCTACGGTGCGCATGTTTCCGGCATCTGATCCAGTGTTGGGTTCAGTCAATCCCCACGCACCAATCCATTCGCCCGAAGCAAGTTTTGGCAAATATTCTCTTTTTTGTTCTTCGTTTGCAAATTGAAGAATGTGACCTGTGCAAAGTGAATTATGTGCAGCTGTAGATAAGCCAATCGATCCGTCAATTCTTGAAATTTCAGAGATTGCGGTTACATATTCACCGTATCCAAACCCTGATCCACCATATTCCTCTGGCACCAACACGCCCATAAGACCTAGTTCTCCCATTTTCCTGAAAACATCAACAGGAAAATACTGGGCTTCGTCCCATTCCATCATCTTAGGTTTTATTTCGCGGGCCCCAAAGTCCTGGACCATTTTGGCGATCATTTTTTGATTTTCATTCAGATCAAAGCTTACTCCGGCTGAGGCATCGGTCATTACATTCATAGAATTTTGTGTTTGTTCGGAAAAAAGTCTACAAAAGTAAGCTATTTCAAACAACTAACAAACGAATGTTAGGATGTTTAGGAGAGAGTTTGAAAGATAATCAGGGCGGATATGTAAGCCAGCGTGGTCATGTAAATAAGCTGTATGATGGGCCATTTCCAACCTTTCGTTTCTCTCTTAACCACTGCAAGTGTACTCATGCACTGCATGGCGAAAGTGTAGAAGACCAATAAGGAAATACCCACGGCAAGGGTGTAGGTCGGTTTGCCAGTCTCTGGATTTACTTCAGATTTTAATCGTTGTTTTATCGTCACCTGATCTTCAGCACTTCCTATGCTGTAAATAGTTGCGATCGTACCAACAAAAACTTCGCGTGCAGCAAATGATGTGACCAAAGCAATCCCCATTTTCCAATCATACCCTAAAGGTCTGATCAATGGTTCGAGGGTTTTTCCAAGTGTTCCGGCATAGGAATGTTCCAACTTATACGCTGCAATCCGATCTTGAATTTCCTGCTCACTGAGGTTGAGATGAGCTGTTTCCTTTCGTACTGCTTCCTTTGCTCCGTTCATCACATCTATCGGGCCATAGCTCGCTAGCACATAAAGAATGATGGAAATGGCGAGAATTATTTTACCCGCTTCAAAAACAAATGCTTTTGTCTTTTCGATGATATGAAGGCCCACATTGCTCCATTTGGGCATACGATAGGTTGGCAGTTCCATAATCATGAAGCTCCGCTCTTTCACTTTGATCAAAAACTTCATTGCGAAAGCAGAAAGCAAGGCAGCTACAAAACCGAGGAAATAAAATCCCATCAGCACTAAGCCCTGGTAGTTGAAGAACCCTAAGACTTTTGTGTCGGGAATAATAAGGGCAACCAGAATTGTGAACACTGGCAAGCGAGCTGAGCAACTCATTAAAGGAGTCACAAAAATCGTAATGATTCTATCCTTCCAATTGTCTATCGTGCGCGTAGCCATAATAGCGGGAATGGCGCAGGCCCAGCCACTCATCAGAGGGACCACGCTTTTCCCGTTCAAGCCAAACTTGCGCATGATCTTATCCATGAGAAAAACTACGCGAGCCATGTACCCGGTTTCTTCCAGCACGGAAATAAATGCAAACAAAATCGCGATTTGAGGAATGAAAATTACAATGCCTCCGATGCCCGGCACGATTCCATGAGAGATCAATTCAAAGAATGGTCCTTCCGGAAATTTTTTGTCAAGTGTATTGCTGAGCCGGGCAAAAGTTGTGTCGATGAAATCCATTGGAACTTGTGCCCAGGCGAAAATGGCCTGGAAGATGAGGAACAACACGGAGAGAAAAATAACATAACCCCAAAGTTTGTGAGTGAGCACGCGATCAATTCCATACGATACTCTTTTCCATCCATCATTTGAGGATCGGAGAATCACTTCATTCAACACATCCTGAATGAAGCCATACCGCATTACTGTTTCTGCGCCCTGATACTTGTGAGGGAAGAAATTATTTTCTTTCGCAATGTTCTTGATAAACTGTCTTTCTTCTTTGGTCAGAAAGACAAGATTATCTGTTTGTTGCAAATACTGATAGGCCTCATATTCTGATGAAAGTCTGAATTTGTCGCGAATTAGGTTGATGACATTTTTGTTTTCTTCATCTGCATGATAAACCACGCGGCTACTGGCCCGCAGGGGGCCTGCTAGAATGCTTTTTAACTTTTCGATGCCAGTGCCATTGCGCGCGTTGATCATTACAACAGGCATGTCAAGTTTTGATTCCAGCTTTTTAATATCGATGCTTTGGCCTGATTTGGCCGCGAGGTCTACCATGTTTAATGCAAGCACGGTTGGAAGCCTAAGGT
>CAZNCO010000065.1:0-12322 GCA_964571345.1 uncultured Ohtaekwangia sp. | reverse complement strand
CCGCTAGAGGTTTATCATGAGGTGATCTCAGCAAATAAATCTCAAATTCTTTTCAATTGGGTAATTTCCGAATTAAAATTATATTGCTATTCTTTTAAAAATGAAATTTTAGCAAAATGATCAATCTTGTCCTCTTTGGCCCTCCGGGCGCTGGAAAAGGAACCCAAAGCGAAAAACTAATCGCCAAATATGGTTTCGTGCATATTTCTACCGGAGACCTTTTTCGTTGGCATACTAAAAATGATACACCGCTTGGCAAACGGGTAAAAGAAATAATGAACAGTGGCGCCTTGGTGCCAGATGAGATCACAATTTCAATGCTTAAGGAAGAATTGGATAAAAATCCACAAGCGAAGGGGTTTCTGTTCGATGGTTTCCCACGAACAGTGCCGCAGGCGGAAGCGCTGGATAAATTCATGAAAGACAACGGATCTGCCATTCACTTTGTGGTAGCGCTGGATGTAACCGAAGAAGAAGTTCGCACCCGCATCGCCAAGCGAAGAACAATCGAAAGCCGTGCCGATGACGAAGAGGAAAAATTAAATAAAAGGATAACCGAATATTTTAGCAAGACAATTCATGTACTACCGTACTACCAGGGTCAAGGCCGATTAAATACGGTGCACGGCATTGGAAATATTGACGACATCTTTACAAATATTTGCGCAGTGATCGATAAGAAATAAGGTGGTTTTACCAGAACAGGATTCAAATGAAAAGAATATACAATTGGAATCTGAGATTGGATCTACTTTTTTATGGCAGAACACTTACAATTGAAGAGAATTATTCCAATTTAAAACGAGCAGGAAAAATTCTATTATTCTTTTTCGTAATAGTATTCACACTTTATCTCGCTGCCTATTTTCTTTACACCTACTAACATCAAAATATCCAGAATCATTTTTTCAGGTAACTTGCGGCCTGAAACCGTAACCTGAAGCCAGCATGTCCTCTCCCAACTTTATTGATTATGTAAAATTCCAGGTTCGCTCCGGCCACGGAGGAGCTGGCTGCTTACATTTTCATCGCGAAAAATTTATTGAAAAGGGAGGCCCCGATGGTGGTGATGGTGGGCGCGGAGGACATATCATTCTTCGTGGAAATGCGCAGATGTGGACGCTACTTCATCTTAAATATCGTAAACACATATTTGCCGAAAACGGGAAAAGCGGGGAAGGCGCAAACATGACGGGCTCCTTTGGAAAGGATGAGATTATTGATGTACCGCTGGGCACAATAGCAAAAATTGCAGAGACAGGAGATGTGATGTGTGAAATCACTGAAGATGGTCAAGAAATCATTCTGGCAAAAGGGGGGCGCGGTGGAAAAGGAAATGCATTCTTTGCAACATCCACAAACCAAGCGCCTCAACATGCACAACCGGGCGAACCCGGAATGGAAGAGTGGGTTATTCTTGAACTGCGATTGTTAGCAGATGTTGGATTGGTTGGATTTCCAAATGCCGGCAAGTCCACCCTCTTATCTGTAGTGTCAGCTGCAAAACCAAAAATTGCAGATTACGCTTTTACCACACTCACGCCCAACCTTGGTGTTGTGGCTTATCGCGATGGGAAAAGTTTTGTAATGGCGGATATTCCAGGTATCATTGAAGGTGCAGCGGAAGGTCGCGGACTAGGAATTCGTTTTCTGAAACATATTGAAAGAAATTCCTTGTTGCTTTTCATGATTCCTGCCGATGCAAAAAACATCCGGGAAGAGTTTGAAATTCTTTTAAATGAATTAAGGAAATATAATCCCGAGCTTCTCGATAAGAAAAGATTACTCGCTGTCTCTAAATCCGACATGCTAGACGATGAACTAAAAGAAGCCCTGCAAAAAGAACTCCCCGAAAACATCCCCACAGTCTTCATTAGTGCCATTACAAATCAAGGCCTTACTGAACTCAAAGACCTGATTTGGAAAACTTTGCATTAAAAATCCAACGTCAACTTGTCACATCATGTGCATTTGGCAAAATTCTTGTCACTTTGCGTCTTAATCAATTTTAACCCGAATGGAAAACACGATTAATCAGGAGCCGGAACTTGAAAAACATGAAGATTCCATGCAGGAAGGCACTCCGCTTCAAAGTGAGGAAAAGCCGGAAGAGCCCAGGAAAGACGAGAAAGTGGATGCGTTAAAAAAAATGCAGGACGAATTGACAGAAGCAAAAGACAAATACGTGCGTCTTTATGCCGAATTTGACAATTTCCGCAGGCGTTCCGCCAAAGAAAAATTAGATATGATTCAATCGGCAAATGAAAGCCTTTTGAAGTCCTTACTTCCCGTGCTGGATGATTTCGAACGTGCCGAAAAGTCCTTCAAAGACAAAAACGACAAAGAATCAGAAGGCTTCTTTTTGATTCAAAACAAGTTCAAAAAAGTATTGGATCAATATAATGTGAAAGCGATGGACCTTTCTCAAGGTTCTGATTTCAATGCCGATTTCCAAGAAGCTATTACGCAAATACCTGCTCCTGACGAAAAATTGAAAGGCAAGATCATGGATGTAGTTGAGAAGGGTTATACGCTCAATGACAAAGTTATTCGTTTTGCAAAAGTAGTAGTAGGAAACTAATTTATCAGGCACCGATACCGGGCGCAGAATCCGGTTTCAATTTTAACACATCATGTCAACCAAAAGAGATTTCTACGAAATATTAGGTGTAAGCAAATCAGCTACTCCAGAAGAAATAAAAAAAGCATATCGCAAAGTAGCTATTCAATTTCACCCTGATAAAAATCCAGGTAACAAAGAAGCAGAGGAAAAATTTAAAGAGGCGGCTGAAGCCTATGAAGTATTGAGTGACGAGAAAAAGCGAGCTCAATATGACAGATTCGGTCATGCAAGACCCGGAGGAGGTGGCGGTGGATATCAAGGACATGAAATGAACATGGACGATATATTCAGCCAGTTTGGAGATATTTTTGGAGGTGGTGGTGGCAGTCCTTTCGAGAGTTTCTTCGGTGGCGGAGGCGGACGCACTCGTCAACGCAAGGGTTCTAACCTCCGTATAAAATTGAAACTTACGTTAGATGAAATTGCTAACGGTGTTGAGAAGAAGATAAAAGTAAATCGCCTCGTTCAGGCCGATGGCGTTACTTTTAAGAACTGCTCAACCTGCAACGGACAAGGTCAGGTGAGAAAAGTTGTAAATACAATGTTGGGTCAAATGGTGTCTACAAACACATGCCCTACATGTAATGGTTCAGGTCAAATCATTGATAAGCGGCCTCCCGGTGTTGATAGTTCCGGTCTGGTTTCAAAAGAAGATTTAATCTCTGTAAAAATTCCGGCCGGTGTAGCCGATGGTATGCAATTGTCAATGAGTGGCAAGGGCAACGAAGCTCCTGGTGGTGGAATTGCCGGAGATCTTTTAATCTTGGTGGAAGAGCAAGAAGATCAGCACCTGAAGCGGGATGGTAATAACCTTGTGTACGACCTTCACATCAGTTTCATTGACGCTGCACTTGGCACTTCAGTGGAAGTTCCTTCTATCGGAGGGAAAGTGCGTGTTAAGATTGAGCCTGGAACTCAAAGCGGGAAAATCTTACGATTACGCGGAAAAGGCGTTAAAGACATCAACGGCTATGGTACTGGTGATCAACTCATTTATGTAAATGTTTGGGTGCCTAAGAAATTATCAAGCGAAGAGAAAGCAAAAGTTGAGTCACTCAGAAACTCTCCTAATTTCCAGCCACATCCCGATAGTAACGAGAAAGGTTTCTTCGAGCGAATGAAGGAATACTTTGGTTGAGTGATCTCTTAAGAAGATCAGTAGGGTAGTGTGTGTCCTTTACCAATAGCTACTTTAGGATTGTCATACCTACCAGTTACATGAAATGGAATTTTGATTTTCGTCAGTGGTACTAACTCAACTTTTACCAGGTAGCTTACCATACCCGACATAGTATTAAATCCTTCTATATCGGCATCAAAACCTGAGACCTTGATAGAGAATGGCTTAACAATAATCTTATTATCGCGTATTTCAGTCTCCATTTGAAAATCTTTTAAGTGGGGATCATTGATTTCACTCTTCTTGGCGGATTTACTGATTTCTTCAAACAGCTTCATACCATTTATTTTAGCTTCCGCAATTCGCATAGTGCCTCCCCCCACAAGTGTCTCCAATTTAGGTTGTAGGTCCTTGGCCAATTCTCCCTTCAGCTTATAATTGACAGAAAGTTTTCCAAAAGTATTAGCGGCAGATGGCGCTAATTGTTGAATCAATTTGATTTGATTGTATGCCTTATTGATATCTAACTCTTCGATTGCTAAATCAAAATCGAACACAGGGTGCGCCATGTCTCGCGTGTTGTAATCTCCACTCACATTAAATTTGGCGTTAAGGGAATTAAATCCAGCTTCGTGCAAACTAAGCACTCCATCTTTCATTCTGATCTCACCATCCATTTCAGAGATAACAAGATCATCGAACTTCAGGTAATGGATTTTAGAGTCAAAGGTGAAATCAATATTCCTTGGAATTTCGATAACCGTAAGTTTCAATTTTGATGTATCCGTTGGCGAAACAGGTTTGCCAGCCGCAGTAACGGGAGGCATCCATTCGTTCAGATCCAAGGTGTCGCAGGCTACGTCAAAGTCTATTTTTATTGGATCTTTTTTTCTAGTGACAAAATTCATGTAATTAATAATGTCACCACTGGCTTTTATTCTTCCCTTTCCAAATTTTCCTTCCATTCCAGAAAGTGTGATTTTTGAAGGAGTGAATGAAAAATTTGCTTCATCAATTAGAATAGAATTGATCACTTTTTTTCCGCTTAGCCGAATATTCTTAAATGTGACTGTTCCGGATGAAGTAGCACTTGAATAATTTCCATTCTCAATATCGGCTAGCAATCCGCTCGTGGTAATTTGTGCATCAATTAAGCCAGCCAGATCAACACCATCAATAGGATACACGCGGGAAATTTTTGACAAATCCATTTTCCCAGTTGCCGTGAGGCTATATTGGTAGTTGGTGAGATCTGAAATACTTCCAGCTATTTCGAAAGGTTCGTCCTCTAGCGTGTACGTAAGTTTACTCAAATGAAAACGAGCATCTTTAATATCGCCAGTTTTATTAATCGCTTCAGCTGTAAAATGAATGTCTTTTATCGGATGTGGATAACCTTTAAACTGTACGGAGCCATCCGTCAATTTCATTTTCGCATCAACCAACGGAAATTTCTTTTTTGCTTCGCTATAAAGTCCTTTGGCAGACACATTCATTTCAAATTTCCCTTTGAGCAAGTACCCGTCTACCGGGTACATTTTTTCAATATCTTCTATATTCATTATTGCATCTACATCAGCATCAATATTTATTTCGGGGTATCCACTGAATTTAAATGATCCTCTCAAGGGGTTGGCTCCGAAATCAGCATGCACTTTCTTAAAATCAAAAATTGTATTTACAAAATCTCCGGTTTTATTTTCTGCTTCTAAATGAAACTGGATATTACTGATCGGTTGAGGAAGCGTGTCATATTGAAGAAACCCATCAGTCATCCGAAGATTAAGCGAAAACGCAGGCATCAACGATTTTTCACGATCAAAGATCCCGTTTGCCTTCAATTCAAAATTTGTCTTTCCCTTGATCTGAATTCCTTTTACAGGAAATAATTTCTCTGCAGAAGCCAGGTCCAGGTCCGCAAAAATATCTGCGTTAATCCTGGGCTTGTGCAGTCCTTGCACCTTCACATTTCCATGAAGAGGATGCTTCCCAAAATCAATATGAAAATCTTTCAGATTAAATACTGTACTGTCAAGCACATGCTCAGCATTATCAATTGAGAGATCAAAGTTGATATTGTGAAAAGAATCGGGAAGGCTGTCGATCTTCACCATCGCATTCTTCACGTTTACATTGAGATGAAATGCGGGCATTTCGGCCGTTGAGTCAGAATATACACCATCTAGTGATCCACTGAAACCCAGATCACCAGAAGTTTCGAGGTAATCAAAGTTTTTAAGGTACAGACCAGGCACGAGCGATAAAATATTCTTGAATGAAGTCTCATTCGCTTTAAACTTCATATTCATGGCATAATTATTCAATACCCGTTGAAAGAATCCGTCTATGCTAAAATTGAAATGATCAATACGGATTTGATTTTCCTTGAACGTAAATTTGCTTTCGGGTAAATTCATTTCCATTGTGAGCTCTGCGCCAATCGTCTTTCGATTGAAATACTGCACCTTATCATAGTTTAGTGAGAAGTGACGAATAACCGTGGTTGTTTTGTAATCAAAAACATCATGGAGAAAATCTCCCTCGCCACGGTGCTCAATCCCGTTAGCTGTTACAAACACGCTTCGCAGCCAATCATGATAATTTACTTGACCGTCTTCAATGCTAAACTGGTCGATAGCGATATTAATGCTTGATGATTTGGCTTGAGTAGCGGTATCTGCAGCCTTTGTGATGTTGTAATTTGCATGACCATCTTTCAAAATGTAGACATTGATCAAAGGCCGAACCAAATGAATACTCTTGATTTCAGTCTCTTTCCCCAATAAACTAAAAATATTTACCTCAAACTGAGCCTCTTTCACTAATGCAAGTGTATCATTTTTAAATTCGTCTTTTCCTAACACAAGCAAGTCATGCAGTGACAGTGTTAAATTTGGAAAATGTCGGTAAAAACGAAGCCGCAGATCGCTGAACGAAACATCTGCTTCTACTTGCTGATTTAATTTCTCCTTCACATCCAACTCGATGGTATCTTCATAAATGCTAGGCAAAACCGCCATAGCAATAGCGAGTACGCCAAGAAATGACAAAAAAGAAATTAAAAACCACTTCCAGAATCTATTCATGGTCGCAAATTATAAAATGAAGTCCTCAAAAAGTGAAGTTTTATTTTATCGCTTACTTTTTTCTTTAGGAACATGAGTTTTAATTCAGGTGCTTCAAAAACCAAGCTAAATAGAACTTTTGTTCCCGATAAGACATCCGCAAGGTTTGCTAAAATTAAACAGGATAACAACTTGTTAATTTGCCTGCTTTTTTAAAAATTGATTAAAACATCCTTAGAAATGAAAAAAGTACTCAGGAGCTTCACGTTAATTATTAACTATAAGACTTTCATTGTCACTGGTTTGTCGGTTCTTTCAAGCTATTTATGTTTTAAGTTTGGTCTTATGGCCAATTTTCCTGACATGCTAGTTGGCGTAGCCATCGTTTTCCCGGTAGTTTTCAGTATTAGCTCAGCCTTCACAAGGCGAGAGACAGCGCTTCAGCGATTTTCTGACTTCAAAGGTCATGCTATGGCCATCTATTTTGCAACGAAAGATTGGGTATCCGACAAAGACAATAATTTGTCCGCTTCTGCAAAATCAATCATACACGATATGCTAGTGTTAATGAAAAATATGTTCAACACAGACCAGAAGGAGCTGTGGCTGGAAAACGAAAAAAAGATTTATGCCTTATTTTCAAAACTATCATCTCTCATCATGAATATGAGAGAACATGGAGTTCAAAGTGGTGAAATTTCGCGGGCAAGTCAATATGTAAGTAAGATGATTATTGCGTTTGATAACTTGAGACTTATCCATCAATATCGAACGCCAATTACTTTACGGGCTTACAGCAAATTTTTCATTTACTCTTTTCCAATTATTTATGGGCCTTATTTCGCCAATACTTTTCACAGTTTTTCAGCTCAGTTGGAATACGTAATGCCGGTTCTCTACAGTTTCATCTTAGTGAGCTTGGATAATATTCAAGACCACCTGGAAAATCCTTTCGATGATGTAGGCGAAGACGATATCTTGATTGAGGCTACTGAAACCACCGAATTAATGGCCTAAAATGTAAATCCCTGAAAATTAAGGAGATTTGGAACAAAAATTGTACCTTTGCGGTTACTTATCAAAAACAAGGCTTTGCAAGCCGCAAAATCAATAAAAATTATGGGAAGACCTCCGATTTTACCGAAAAAGAAAAAAGACGGCTGGTACATTGAAGTGCGCAACAAAGGCGCCAAATCTGGCCTCATTCTTATCCGCGACAGCGAACAGGCGATGCATCAGGCTGCCCGCCAATATCAGACAACCAAAGATGTTATCTTGTTGGGCGAGCACCGCAATGGGAAGAAAGTAGAAAGCGCAGAGAAGAAAGAAGCAAAACGCAAAAAAGAGAAAGTTTAAGGAATTGTCCTTACGAACGGATCCTTCTAAAGAAAGCATCTATTAGCTCTTTGGAAGGATCTTTTTTTATGCCTTTAATAATCTCCGTATGCGGATGAAGCAACGGGCTCTTTGCCAATGAAAACCCCCTTTGAACGTCATCTGCCCCGTAAACTAGTTTTTGAAGTTGAACCCAGTTAAGCGCTCCTGCGCACATCACGCACGGCTCAAGGGTGACATATAATGTACATTCATCGAGGTATTTTGAACCCATCTCGTAAGAAGCAGAAGTAATGGCCAACATTTCTGCATGAGCTGTAGCGTCAGTTAATTGCTCTGTTTGATTATGCGCTCTAGCAATAATCTTCTTCTTGCATACTACAATCGCACCAACAGGCACCTCTCCCAGGTCAAAGGCTTTTTTAGCTTCTTTTAGGGCCTCGCCCATAAAAAAGTCATCAGATGTATCCAGAATCACCTTTTTCCCATTAGATATTTCTTTGGCGTAACGCCAAATTTCTTTTTGAAAGCCGCAATGAAATGGCTAGGATTAGCATACCCTATTTGGTAGGCTACTTCATTCACCTGCAATTGCTCAGTATCCAATAAAGCACGTGCATGGTCAAGTTTATGATCAAGTAAATAACCATATACAGTGTTACCATAGATTTCCTTGAAACCAACTTTTAACTGATATTCGTTTAGTCCCGCTGCCTTAGCCAGTTCTTTAATACCCGGTGGTGTTTCCGGATGCTTCATTAAAATATCTTTCGCATTCCTTATTTTTCTAACCACGACCTGGTCATTTAAAAACGGGCAGTTCTCCGTATCAGGTTTCTTCTCCGAAAAGTAAAGACTCAAAATCTCAAATGCCTTCCCCTGATAGTAAAGACGTTTCGCATTTTCGTCAAGGTTGATAGAAAAAAGTTGGTTGAGTACCACAAACAAAGGTGCAGGAATTTCGCGCTCATCATAAAATTTCCCCTTCGCATTTTCCGGTTTCAGGAAAGGCAACGATTCGTGGGTGAATAACTGGTGCAAAGCTTCGAGAGAAATGGAAAGCTCTATCATGCGCGAGCTGGGCGACAATATCAGATTGAATGCAAGTTCTTTTTCTGGATTATAAAAAAAATAATTCCGATGACTCTGAATTTCGCGTTGATAGTAAGGCCCGAATTGAAAAGTGGCCATTCCTTCAACACAGAAATAAAAGTGAATGATATTTTTCCCAACTAATCCGTTAACTGACAACGAATCCGCAGACGTATTTTCAGCCATTCTTAGAGCAATTGAGTCTTGCTCAAAAAGTTCTGAGAATTGTCCTTTCGGGATATTTTGAGAAGGAACTTCAAACGGCATACCACCCATCATAAACTACCTCTTTTGCGTGAAACAAAATTACCAAATAAAGAATGGATTCGTAAATTTCTAAAAAACAACCCAGCTTGAGTTTCAAACATTGAGCTTAGTTTCCTATTTTTCAAAAATTAATCAAAAAGACATGAACGAACGCTACCTTTCCGTGGATGTGATGCGCGGGCTTACGGTTACCCTGATGATTATCGTAAATACTCCCGGAAACGGAGACACTACTTTTGCTCCCCTCCTTCACGCAAATTGGCATGGCTTTACCCCTACCGATCTGGTGTTTCCCACCTTCATGTTTGTGGTGGGTACAGCAATGAGTTTTAGTCTTGAAAAATATTCTGCCAAAGGCACCTCTTATTTCCTGAAAAAGGTCTTCAAAAGATTTGCCATTATATTTTTGTTGGGTTTCCTCATGTACTGGTTCCCATTTGTGCACGAGGAAAACGGCTCGTTGGTTTTTAATCCGTTCGATCACACACGCATACTGGGAGTGCTGCAGCGCATTGCGCTTGGGTATTTGTTTGCATCGCTTATCCTGCATTACTGGAAAGATAAAGGAGCCTTAGTCTTTAGTGGAATAGCACTTCTCGCGTATTGGTTTATCCTGTATTCGTTTGGTGATTACACGCTGGAAGGAAATGCTGGAATCAAACTTGACAAATTGATCATGGGTGAGAACCACATGTATCATGGGGAAGGAATTGCTTTCGATCCCGAAGGAATCCTCAGCACACTGCCGTCTATTGTCAATGTGATAGCTGGATACCTTGCCGGGAAATTCATCCAGCGAAAAGGTAATTCATTTGAGTCGATCGGAACGTTAATGGTGTATGGTTCTTTCTTGCTGCTGATCGCGATAAGCTGGAACACGGTGTTTCCCATCAATAAAAAATTATGGACAAGTTCCTTTGTGCTCTATACAGTTGGCATCGATTTATTGATTCTTCCGATCCTCATCTACATTCTCGACATTAAAAAGAAAACCGGCTGGACTTACTTTTTCGAAGTATTCGGGAAGAATACGTTGTTTTGTTACCTAGTGTCTGAAACGGCTATCATCTTCTTATGGATTATTCCCATTAACGGAGTACCACTCGGACGCTGGTGTTACGAAAATATTTTCAACCAACTTGCAGGACCTTATGGAGGCTCACTTCTTTACGCCATTAGTTGGATGCTGATCTGTTGGAGTGTTGGATATGTTCTAGATAAAAGAAAAATCTATATCAAGGTGTAATCAAAAATCAGGATCCAATCCCATTCGGTTTTGCAGCTCGCGCACCATGGGATTTTTTTCAGCTATCAAATCAAATTTCTCTTTGCTGGTGTAGGCAATGCGCTTTACCTCTTCCACATTAAACACACTTTCCACTTTGATGGATTGATTCTTCAACTTGTCACGAAGGTATGTCACCAGGTCGGTTGTGATGGATTGAAGCAAAGGTTCTTCTACCGAATTTGCAAGTGCAACGGTTACAACTGGTCCGCTGATGCTCACTTGCCTGCTTAATAAATGAAATTCAGCCACTTGATCCTTACGCATTTCAGCATACTCGCTCCATGCCTTTCGTATCTCTTCTTCGGTAAGCGGGCGATGCTCATGCACTTCTTCTACTTTGGGTTTCGAGATTACCTCCGGCTCACGAGGCTTTAAAATCGAGTTTAAATTAAGTGTGGTCTTAGGCTTTACGTTTGGGCTTTCTGTCAAAGGCTTGATTGCTGGCGTGGAAACAACAGTCACTGCCTTTGGTATTGAGATAGGTTGGGGTGCTTCCTCCTCGGCTTTTGTCTCCGGATCCGGATCGTCTTCTTTCGTTAGTTCACTTTTTTTTTTAATCCGGCTTCTGCCGTTGCTCCTTGTAATGAAGAAAGTTGCAATACAGAATTCACATGCGACATCTTCATTAGAGCAAGTTCTACCAGCAGGCGCTGATTCTTGCTGGCGCGATAAGCCATGTCACACTGGCTGGCAATATTCAGCCACGATAATAATAGTGAGGGATTGCAAGCTTGTGCCTGCGAAGTATATTTTTTCTTTACACTTTCGGGCACTTCCATCAAGTCAACCGTGCGGGCATCTTGCGAGACTAAAAGATTTCTCAAATGATCTGCCAACCCTACAATAAAATTCTGCCCATCAAATCCTTTCTTCAGAATCTCATCGAGCAATAGCAACGGACCCGAAGTGCTCTCCGCTAACAAACCATCTACTACTTTAAAATAATAATCGTAGTCAAGAATATGAAGATTGTTGAGAACATCTTTGAATGTCACCTGCTGGCTGGACGAAAAGGTGACCATTAAATCAAAAATAGAAAGCCCATCGCGCAACGCTCCGTCTGCTTTTTGAGCAATCAAATGAAGTGCCTCATCTTCTGCTTTGATTCCTTCCCTGTCAGCAATTTTCTTTAATTGCCTGGCAATGTCAGAAACCTGAATTCTGTTGAAATCAAAAATCTGGCAACGGGAAAGGATAGTTGGAATGACTTTGTGCTTCTCTGTCGTAGCCAAAATAAAAATAGCATACGAAGGCGGTTCTTCAAGCGTCTTCAAAAAAGCATTGAAAGCTGCATTGGAGAGCATGTGCACCTCGTCTATGATATACACCTTGTACTTCCCGAACTGGGGAGGATAACGAACCTGGTCAATCAGATTACGGATATCTTCTACCGAGTTATTTGAAGCCGCATCGAGCTCAAAAATATTAAGAGAGTTTACTTCCGCTTTCTCTTCAAAGCCATTGATCATCAGCGCCACAATGCGCGCGCACGTTGTTTTCCCTACACCTCGCGGGCCACAGAATAACAATCA
>CAZNCO010000064.1:0-12469 GCA_964571345.1 uncultured Ohtaekwangia sp. | reverse complement strand
AATTAAGCGGATCGGGTTTGTCAATTACTGGTTGAAGTTGCGAAATGGTTGGCTCCTGCAGAGACGTTTCGGAATCAAACCGTAAGTGGCGGAAGTTGGAGAAATCGTAAGTGAAATGAACCGTGGGCAAGAAATTCTGAAACGGTCGGTTGATATCGATTTGCTTCAGCAACAAACGTCCTTGCAAGTCAGTACTTTGCCAGCTCACACCGGTTGAAAGATTATATTTCTTCTTTGTAATCCGGAAACTGAGACCTGGGCGATTGTAAAAATAATTGCTCTTGTACCGGCTGCTTAAACTATCATAAAATACAGGCAGACCGCTGTCGAGATTATACACATCGCGCGTCACTTCATTCTGATTGGTACGAAATGCATAACTCGCCTCCAGGTATTTGCGCTTGCCCAACGGTTCCGTGTAAGTAACAGTTGCACCGTAGGTTTGATTGTTCGTCTTCTGATGATTGGTTTGAAGGATCGCTTGCGTCTCGTTGGTTTGATAGAAGTCGTTGTTGGCTTGCAGCGTACCATCATTATAACTGTCACTGACAGTTGCCGTTACATTGGCAGACAAACTCCTGCCTTTTTTTGCAAACCGATGACGAAATAATAAATTGGAATTGATGTTCAGATTGTTTCCCTGTGAAGTCGTAGTCCGGTCACTTTCGTTTACCAACTGATTTGTCTCTGATGAAGTAGCACTGTGGCTTGAGACGCGCTGAGTATTATAGGTACTGGAAGCATTGGTTGTCCACTTTAGTGAATTCACTGAATCAATCTTATGATCCCACGTAAAGTTTGCCTTATGTCCTTCGCTCGTTCCCTGCAGCGCACTTTGCTGATCAAAAAGATAACTGCTATCGCCCGGCAAGTAATTCACCCGGTGTGTTGACTTGATTACGTTTTGATTTAACTGATTATAAAAATAGCTGCCATTAATTTTCGTCTTCTTGTTCAGATCTTCATTATAATTCAGACCTGCAGCATAATTAGTGAAGATCCCATTTTGCCTGCCACCAAAATTGAGAGGCACACCATTTTGATTATCGCTGTTAAACTCCAGCCGCACTGCACCACCGCTCAGCATTTGCTGTGAGCCTCCCGTAAAGTTCATATAATCATCAATAGAGAAACCTTGCTCATTCACATTATTACCCATGCCCAAAAATGACAACTGTCTTTTCTTGGTGAATCGGTTGAGATTTGCCTTCACCTGGAATCGATCATTGGTTCCAATGCCGCCCGTGATATTGCCAAAAGCGCCATTGCGTTTTTCTTCTTTCAGTTCGAGGTTGATCGCTTTCTCGCGCTGCCCATCGTCAATACCAGTAAAGGCGGCCTGATCCGATTTCTTATCAAACACTTGCACTTTATTGATCGCATCGGCAGGCAAATTTCGCGTAGCCAGCTTTGGGTCACGCCCGAAAAATTCCTTTCCATCTACCATCACCCGCTGCACCGTTTCGCCTTGCGCTTTGATCGACCCATCGCTTTGCACTTCAATGCCGGGCATCTTTTTCAATAGATCTTCTACACTTGCATTGGCTTTGGTCTTAAAAGAACCCGCGTTGAATTCAATTGTATCCCTTTTCACCGTTACAGGTGCCTTCTCACCCATCACCGTCACCTCTGCCAATTCCTTCGACTGTGGCTTCAATTTTACGACCCCCAAATCCAAAAGTGCCTGATTAGGTTGAGAGACAATTGATCGCACTTCACTCGCATATCCAACAAAAGTCACTTTCAGATGATAACGCCCTGCAGGAATGTTCTTCATTTCGAAAAAACCTTTGCCATCACTCACTGCATAATTCACCAGCGAAGAATCTTTTTCCAGCATCAACAACACAGTAGCCGAAGGCAAGCTAACCGAAGCAGAATCAACCACCTGGCCTTTCACCGAAAATTTTTGCGCGAGCAATGCCTGGCTGCCCGCAAGCAGCAATACAAACAATATCTTCATATGTTTTAGGAAAGAAAGAGCAGTCTAGTTTCTTCGAATGATCATTCCGCCTTGCGCACCCATTTTCTTCATCTGCTCATCTACCATTTTACGGAAGGCAACGCCACTCGTCACCGTACCTTTTTCAGGAACTTTCAATTCACCTTTCTTTAAAGATCGCAGATCCACCTTCTTAGCTGTCAACGTGCGCTCTCCATCGTTTACATTTACCTCAAGAACGGCACCTGGCAGTGAACAAAAACGATCGGGCCCAAGCGAAGGACGAAGTTTATCGGTGAACCAGGCCACAATTGTTTGTTTGCGTTCCTCATCGACTCGGGTTGCTTTTTTACATTCATAGCCAAGAATTGTTTTCGTTTCTATTCCGAGTTTCCAGCCCGTTGCTTTTAGGGTGTCATTGATGAGGTATTTCTTATCGAAGAATTCCCTCAGCTCCATAATCTTTTCGTCAGCAGGCCTCACGTACACTTCGTTTTGCGGCATGCGCATTCTGATCTGTGCACCGTTTCTATCACTAAACTCTTCGTCATCATCTTCTTCCACCGGCTTGTAAAGCGATTCCTCACCATTGAAAAAGTGTTGTTGCTGAAAAGTTCGAAACTCGGGGATCATTTGCTTCATGCCTTCGTTCTCTTTCGGGATATTGCGATGCATATTTACTTTCATTTCATAAGTGATGACACCTTCTGCCAATTGTCCAAAACAAAAGACAGCGGAAATAGCCACCAGAATTCCGATGAGAAGAATAACTTTTTTCATAGTTGTAAATTTTGAGTTCATGATTCGAATGTAAATCTACGGGCTAAGATGGGTCACCCTGGTTAATTGTCTTGAATACAATGTTAATTAAGGTTAAAATCGATTTTAGATTACTGTCAAGACTTACCTTTGTGCTACCAATTCAATTTGTGAACGTCAAAAGAAACTCTGTCTCACTTGCGTTGATCATCACCAGTCTGCTTTTGTTGCTGGTGCTCGAGAGCCTTTGGGTATCCGGCAGCTACAACGATGCGAAGACCGAACTAAAAAGAGAAGTCAATCAATTATTTAAGTCAACAGTATTTGCGTTACACGATTCATTGCTTCAGCAGAATGTAATTTTTTATAAAGGAGACTCTGTGCGCACACTAAAAACATTTATCACAGCCACCCGCGACTCAATGAGGTCCCCAGGTCACGGAATGCCCATCCAGTTCAGAGACAGCGCAATCAACTTTATAAACTTTCGAGATAATGCAGTACGTGTTGAAGTAATTTCTTCCTCAAAAATGAGTGCCGATAGTTCCAACAAGGTGCTAAAAAAAATTATTGGCAAAGCACATGTGTTTAATAAACATGAAAAAAGACAGAAGACTTTTATTATAAAACTTGATGCCGATTCACTTAATACAGATACCCTCCTTTTACAATTTAAGGACAATCTCGCCAGCAGTGGAATAGATTTGCCTGTTCAAATAGTAAAAGGATTTAAAAAAATAAAAGATAGCAGCAGCTCCGATTTTGTCACTGACCTCACCCCCATAAATACCATGAAAGCCTATCGGGCGAGAGTGAGTGGTGTGAATAAATTTGCCTTAAAAAAGATCAGCCCGCAGATTGTATTCGCCATTTTTTCAACGGGGCTTACGGTCGTCTCTTTTCTTTTTCTATTCCGCAACCTTCGCGATCAACAGCGACTAATGGACATGAAAAATGATTTCATCGGCAACGTTACGCACGAGCTGAAAACCCCCATCTCTACCGTAAGTGTTGCCCTGGAAGCATTAAAAGATTTTGATGTTTTAAAAGATGCAAAGCGCACGGAAGAATATCTGACAATGGCGCAAAATGAACTGAGCCGTCTTACGTTGCTTACCGATAATGTGCTCAAGATTACGACCATTGAAAACAACGGCCTGAAGTTTTTAAAAAGCAATCTTGATTTGAATAACATCATCACGCGCACGCTCACTTCACTGAAATTGCTCTTCGACAAACAAAGGGCAACTGTGACATATGAAACCGAGGGAGACAATTTTGTTCTTTACGGCAGCGATATCCATCTGACCAATGTAGTTTACAATCTGATCGATAATGCTTTAAAATACAGTGGTCAAAATGCTGCCATCCGGATACATCTTTCTGCCAGTGAAACAGAGATAGTCTTAAAAGTAAAGGACAACGGAATTGGTATCGCGAAGGAATATCATAACAAGATTTTCGAAAAGTTCTTTCGTGTGCCGATGGGTAACATTCACAACACGCATGGATATGGGCTAGGACTTAATTACGTAGCAGAAGTTGTTCGTCAACACAACGGAAAAATAGAGGTGAAAAGTGAGCCCGATCTTGGGAGCGAGTGTATCCTTACGTTACCAAAAAACAGTGTGGCATGAGTTCTCCAAAAATTCTATACGTATAAGATGAGCCATTCCTGGGAAGAATTGTAAAAGAAAGTCTGGAGGCTCGCAACTTTCATGTAACTATGGTAACAGATGGAAAAGACGCATCCAGGAAATTTAACGAAAGCAATCCTGATATTTGTGTTCTGGATGTGATGCTACCAAACAGAGATGGATTTTCTATTGCACAAACCATTCGTCAGTCAAACGAAAACATTCCTATCATTTTTGTGACTGCCAAAACACAAACTGAAGATTTGATTAAAGGATTTGAAACGGGTGGCAACGATTACATCCGCAAACCATTCAGTATGGAAGAACTGATTGTGCGAATTAATAATCTTCTCAAGCTCACGAGAAAAGAAAATCACATTACGGGCAATATTAAAATTGGTGAGTTTGAATTTATGCCCGAACGTTATGAGCTCCGGCATCACAACACCGTTCGCAAACTCTCTCACCGCGAGGCAATGCTACTCCTCGCACTGACCGAAAACAAAAACAGTACTGTCAGCCGGAGGGATATATTGATGAAAGTATGGGGCGATGACTCTTTTTTTAATTCCAGAAATCTGGACGTTTACATTTCGAAACTTCGCGATTTTTTCAAGCCCGATCCAACCATAGAGATCATCACTATTAAAGGAATAGGTTATCGGTTTGTAGCGGGCAATTAATTCTCAATCTTAAAAAATTAAAATTAATTTTGTGCGCCAAACAACAATGACTGCGCCAAAGTATTCAATTATTATCCCGGTTTATAACAGACCACAAGAACTTGATGAGCTCTTACAAAGCCTTACGTTGCAGGAATTTAAAGACTTTGAAGTACTGATTATTGAAGATGGCTCCTCGACAACAAGTGATAAAATCTTTGAAAAATATTCGAATCAACTTCTAATTTCATATTTCTTTAAACAGAATTCGGGTCCTGGCCCTAGTCGCAATTACGGCTTTGAAAGAGCCAAAGGAAAATTCTTCATCGTTTTCGATAGTGATTGTATTATTCCAGCGCATTACCTAAAAGAGGTAGATAACTTCATCCAACAAAACAAAACGGACGCGTTTGGCGGGCCCGATCGTGGGCACGAAAATTTTACTCCACTTCAACAAGCAATGGCATATACGATGTCGTCCTTTCTTACCACGGGTGGAATACGAGGAGGCAAGGCAACTAATTTTCAACCCCGAAGTTTCAACATGGGTATGAGCCGTGAAGCCTTTCAGAAAACAGGAGGTTTTCATTTCGACCGTTTTGCTGAAGACATTGAATTGAGTATCCGTATGAAAGAACTTGGAATGCGCGTGCACTTGATTCCAAACGCTTATGTGTATCACAAACGAAGAACAGCATTAAGTCAGTTTTACAAGCAAGTGGGTAATTTTGGAAAGGGACGAGTATTGGTTGGTAAGAGGCACAGTGGAACCATCAAGCTCACGCATTGGATTCCATCTGTATTCACCATCGGGGCGTTTGCGATTCTGCCCTTACTTGTCGTTGCGCCAAACTTAGGGCTGTTGTTGCTTGCTTGTTATTGCGTTTACTTGGGAGCGGTTGGTGGACTTGGCGTAACACAGACCAAATCAATTAAAGTGGGATTTCTGGCTATTCCTTCAGCAATAATACAATTAGTAGGATATGGAATGGGCTTTTTAAGAGAAAAATTTAAATTCATTACGTAGGCTAAAGCAGCTAATTGCCTCAAGATTTGCAAAATTAGTTAACAGTTCGATAAATTTGGGGTAAACCCAATACTTATCTTACGTGGAGAAACTCTACATCCCAGGCCGTTCCAGCCTAAGTTTGATTTTATTGCTCTCAACCCCCGGTTTTACGGGGGGAGATCCTGTCAAGAGTTATAATGTTGCAAAGGGTTTCGCTTTCGCGAAAGCGAACTCATTTGCTCGATTAAACGCAACCTTTTTTCAAGTAAACTTGAGTATCCTTCTTAATAAGAAGTCTTCGATGAAGCAGAATGACGGTCATAAAATTATTGGTGAAGGTTGCGGGAATCATACAATTGAAGAATTAACTAATTTGTGCTTTTAAAGAATTTTATCATGTCTAAATTTTATTGGCTTTTTATTACGGCAGTTTGCAGTTCACTCGTTGGGTTCGGCCAATCATCAAATCTTGCCGATGGCCATTATGTCGTTGTTGCAACATTTTCATCACATCATGAAGACTATGCACAACGGATGATTGCCAATTTATCTAAAAAAGGAAACTCTGCTAAATACGGGTTTGATCCAAACAAGAAATATTGGTATGTATATACTTTCCAATCTTCCGACAAAGAAGCTTGCCGGGCTGAGACCATTAAACTTAGAGGCACAGCTGCATTTTCTGATGCATGGACACATTCTATCTTCAAAGATAAAAGCACTGACGAGCCAACTCCGAGTGCGATCGTAGAAATTAAACAAGAACCTGTTCAAGCACCGAAAGAGGTAGATAAAGCGGTAGAGAGTAAAAAAGAGGTAGAAAATACAAAATCAGTGGAAGAACAACCGAAGATCACACCAACGGTTACAGATGTTATTCCCAACCCTCCGGCAGACCCAGTGTATCGCCCTCAAAATTTGAACACAACCCCAGTATTCCTAAGCTTATATAACGCTACCACTAACGAGGTTCAAGACGGGGAAGTAGAAATCGTTGATCCCGAAAGTTCCAAGTTGATTAGCCGTGTGAAGGGAAATGAATATTTAACATTGCCCAATCCCAGAAATAAAAGTGGAAAACTTCTGCTAATAAGCAACGTGTTTGGATACCGAAAGGAACAATTGGAAGTAAGTTATAAAAATACTGAGGCAGACACCCTGAAACCATACGTTCTTCTGGTTGGAGATTTCTATATGATCAATTTCGGTTTAGTCCGAATTCAAAAAGGCGACATCTCAACGCTTTACAACGTTTATTTCTTCAATGATGCGGCCGTTATGTTACCAACAAGCCAATATCAGTTAAATAGCTTGCTCAAAATGTTGAACGATCACCCTACCATGCGTATCACCCTGCACGGCCACACGAATGGTAGTGGTAGTGGCAAGATAATTTATATGGGACCAAGCAAGAACTTCTTTGCCATCACCAAAGATGTGAAGCAAGGATCAGGCTCAGCGAAAGAACTTTCAAAAGCCAGAGCCGAAGTAATTCGCGAATGGCTTATTGCGCAGGGCATATCAGATAATCGTATTACTGTGAAAGGATGGGGCGGTGGCCGTATGATCTACGACAAAGACAGCCAGTACGCGCGAAAAAATATCCGAGTGGATGTTGAAATAACAGAAGACTAACTAACTAACTAAACTATCTATCTAAGTATCTATCTACCACCTACCTTCTTATTTCAAAAGCATCGAATACTTCAGGATTTTTTTCAGTCAGCATCAACGAGTCGACTTCAGCTCTTTTGGGGCCTTTACGGCACCATTCAACGAACTTCGAAATTGAATCGTCATCGCCTTGCGCTTCGATAAACACATTACCATTGGGCTCATTTCGCACAAATCCCTTAATCCCAAGGACATCGGCTTGTTCCTTTGCAGAAGCACGATAAAAAACACCCTGCACTCGTCCGCTCACCACAATTGCAAGGTGTTTCATGGCTTAAAAAATGTAGTCTGTACTAAGAAATGACGATTCGCGATTGCGAATAATTTCACCGATAATCTGTTTGTTCTCACTTGAAGTCTTCCCTGCTACTAACGTACGAATTGAAAATACGCGAAGTGCATCCGTAACAGATAAGGTTCCTTCAGCAGAGTCTTTTCTTCCATTGAATGGGAATGTATCTGGGCCGCGCTGACTTTGTGTATTGAGATTAATTCTTCCCACCTGATTGGAGAACAAATCAATCAATCTACCGATCTGCCTGGGGTCCTTGCCAAATATACTTAACTGCTGACCAAAGTTTGAATTGACTACATAGTCTACTACTTCTTCTTCATTTTCAAACGGCACTATTGGCACTACCGGGCCAAATTGCTCTTCATAGTAAACTTTCATTTTGTTATTCACCGGATAGAGAACAGCAGGATAGAAAAAAGTATTTAGTATTTCCCCGCCACCTTCATTCGTAATGCTGGCGCCATTTGCTTTTGCATCTTCCACAAGGCCTTTCAGGTAATCGGTTTTACCTGGTTCAGGAAGTGGAGTAAGATTAACACCCGCATCCCAAGGCATACCAGGCTTTAGCTTGCCTACTGCTTCATTGAATTTCTTAATGAATGTGTCTGCAATAGATTTATGAACAAATAAAATTTTCAGCGCAGTGCATCGCTGGCCATTGAATGAAAGTGAACCAAGAATGCATTCGTTTACCGCATTGTCTAAATCCGCATCGGGTAAAATGATTGCAGGATTTTTCGCATCCAAACCTAAAATAGCCTTCAGGCGGTGTGGTTTCGGATGCAGTCGCTTCAAATCATTCGCACCTTTATTCGTGCCAATAAATGCAAACACATCAATCTTACCGCTCTCCATCAGGGCACCTACTGTTTCTCGCCCGCGTCCATAGATCACATTTATTACACCCGGAGGAAAGCTAGTACGAAATGCTTCAAGTAAAGGCTTTATCAATAGCACACCATATTTTGCGGGCTTAAACACAACTGTATTGCCCATGATAAGTGCCGGGAATAAAGTAGTGAACGTTTCATTCAACGGATAATTGAATGGCCCCATACACAATGCGACTCCGAGTGGCACACGCCTAATCTGCCCCATGATGCCTTGCTCTTGCACAAAGCCGGATGATCTTCTGTCGAGATCCTTTAATGCATTGATGGTATCAACAATGTAATCGCACGTGCGATCAAATTCCTTTTCAGAATCCTTTTGTGTTTTTCCGATCTCCCACATCAGCAGGTTCACTACCTCCTGACGTTTTTCCTTCATCTTCGTAAGAAATGTCTCTACATGATGAATGCGGTCTGCAACTTTCATCATCGGCCATACGCCATGCCCAAGATCATACGCTTTTACTGCTGCTTCCATCGCGGCAAGCGCTTCTTTCGAGGTAAGCAAGGGAGTACTGCCAATTACTTTTTGTTTGTAACTATTTCCTTCTTTGATACAGACCGGACTGGCAACGGGGCTCAGTTCACCTTGCCATGTGAGCAATTCACCATCGATGAGATATTCGCGTTGCTCGATATAGTTCGGAAGCTGCACATTAGCAGGAATAAATTTTTCTTCCGGAAAAAGAGAGGATAATTTTTCGTTCATGAGTTTGTATTGGTGCGCAAAGATTCTAAAATTTTTATTCCCGAAGAAGTACCAATTCTATCTGCACCTGCTTCAATCATGCATAACGCTTGTTCGTATGTTTTAATTCCGCCAGAAGCTTTGATGCGAACATTTTTTTTGGGAGCACGCTACGCATCCGTTTGATATGCTCTTCCTTTGCACCTTCTCCCGCAAAACCAGTAGAAGTCTTCACAAAATCGGCACCGGCATCAGCACAAATTTTACACGCATTTTCGATTTCATTTTCTGAAAGATAAGCTGTCTCGATAATCACTTTTAATAATTTCTGATGATCGTGTGCCACTTGTGCGCACTTGGCTATATCAATCTTGGTCCAGGGAATCCCCGTTTTGAAAGAAGAAATATTCCACACTACATCTACTTCATCCGCACCATTATCGATTGCTCTTTTAATCTCGTCCAGTTTTGTCTCCGTCATATTATAGCCTAGCGGAAAGCCGGCCACTGTAACTAATTGAATAGTGTCATTTCCGATTTCTCTCTTCGCACGCTTCACCCAAAAAGGAGGTACACATACGCCAAAAAAACGATACTGCTTTGCATCAATAACCAGCTGATCAATGTCACGAATAGTGACAGCAGGATTGAGATTGGTGTGTTCGATGTAAGAAGCAAGATTCATTCACACACGTGTTGGGTAATGAATAGATTAATAACCACGACCGCGTCCTTGTCCGCGCCAAACACTTATAATCACAAACGCCACAAACGCTCCGCCAAAGTGGGCAAGGTGAGCTACTGATCCTGACTGATCCATTGCATACGTCATGAAACCCATAACAAAAACCATGTACTTCGCCTTGATTGGTATAGGCGGAAACATCAACATTAATTCGAGGTCAGGGAATAGCATGCCAAAGGCCATCAGGATTCCATAAAGCGCACCGGATGCACCTAACATAATTCCGTTTCCGGGAAACCAGAAATAGTGGATGGCCGCATAGATTACTCCTGCTCCTATTCCTGTTGCCAGATAAAAGAATAAGAATTTCTTCTCCCCCCAATACTGCTCAAGAATGGGAGCAAATGATGCCAACGCTAACATATTGAAGAAAATGTGCCACATGCTTCCATGCGCAAACATATATGTAAAGAATTGATAAGGCTCAAAAAACTGAGAGCCAATTGGCCATAACGATAAATACTCCGTTACAAAAAATCTCGAAAGAAGATTTTGCGCCAAAAATACGACCACGTTAATAATCACCAACGTGCGAACCAAAGGAGTCATGTTAAACATAAATAACTAACGGGTAAAGTAATTATCGATCTTAGACGAGTCAAAAGTAAAAAAAGTTGGCTTTCCTTCGGGGGAATAATTGGGATTGCCGCATGAAAAAAGTGCTGCAAGAATGGCCTCCATTTCTTCAGTAGTCAGTCGCTGGCCTGCCTTAATGCTGGCACGTTTTGCAAGGGATTGGGCCAGGTTTTCTAACAACGGAACCTGAAGCTCAGATTGGTTTTCTTTGAACTGAGCAATCAACCCCTCCAGCAGTTCCTTTTCATTTCCAGTAGCATGCGCTGGCATTCCTGAAATCAATAGTGTATTTTTTCCAAACACTTCAAAACGAAAACCCAGGGCGTGCAGTTCCCGCTCCATTTCCATCACCAATGCAAAATCAGGAGCCGACAGAGAAAGAGACTGAGGAAATAAACTCTGCTGACTGCTGCCAGGTACACCTTTTAGTTGAAGCAAGTGTTTCTCAAATAATACACGCTCGTGTGCAGCCTGCTGATCAAAAAACATAACTCCACTCCTGCCTGCGCGCACAATGTATCGTTGCTGAAATTGAAAAATTCCTTTCTCTGTTTCCAGTATAGGCGCATCATCATTCATGGCACTTTCTCTGCGCACCGTAGTTAACGGCTGATATTCGTTTCGCTTCATCAGCAAAGAAGAGGATCCCTCCTGCTCAAATATTTTCTCCCAGTTCTGAAGATTCGATCTTTTCAATGCATTGCTAAACTGTTCCTCATAATACTGATCGCGCGAAAGCGGTTGACTGGAGACTTTTGACAACAGATTAATATCTGCCGTAAAATCAATAGCTGGAGCAAGATTATGCGATCCCAGCGCTTGCTTAACAGCACTCCATACCACACCGTAAACAGCTCTCTCATCATCAAACTTAATTTCCGTTTTGGTTGGATGCACATTCACATCAACATGCTTGGGATCGATTTCCAAATAAAGAACGTAGAAGGGAAAACTATTTTCTTGTAACAAACCTTCATACGCAGATGATACTGCAAAACTCAGATAGTTGCTCTTGATAAATCGTTGGTTAACAAAAATATATTGTTCACCTCTTTTCTTCTTCGCGAGTTCAGGCCGCCCTACATAACCAGATATTTTTACAAGATTCGTTTCCTCTTGCACAGGTGCCAGTTGCGCCTGGTAATTCTTCCCAAACAAGTTAACGATACGCTGACTAAGTTTAGACGAAGGCAAGTCGAACATCACTTCATCGACATTCACCATCTGAAAAGAAATCTGAGGATGCGCAAGGGCAAGCCGCATGAATTCTTCGGAGATGTGACTCATCTCCACTCCATTTCCTTTCAAAAAATTTCTACGAGCGGGAATATTAAAAAACAAATTCTTTACACTGATACTCGTTCCCTTATCGCACGCCACAGGCTGTTGGCTTTTAACTTCAGAGCCTTCAATAATTAATATCGTTCCCAGTTCCTCTGAAGCTAAACGCGTCTTCATTTCCATCTGAGAAACTGCCGCGATGGAAGCAAGTGCCTCTCCGCGAAAGCCCATGGTGCGCAGACGAAAAAGATCATCTGCCGTTCTGATCTTTGACGTAGCATGACGTTCGAGGCTCATCCGTGCATCTGTGT
>CAZNCO010000063.1:0-12547 GCA_964571345.1 uncultured Ohtaekwangia sp. | reverse complement strand
CAGGTACTTACCTTACGGGAAGCGAGTGCGGGTTTAGTAAAGAAGAAAAGTGCAGAGTATCATTCGCTATTTAGTGAAACTACATCTCCGATTAATCATAAAGATATAGCGCCTGACATCAATGACTTTAACCGTCAACCACTTTTGCCTTATCAATTTTCTTATTCAGGACCATGCCTTGAAAAGGCAGACGTAAATGGCGATGGCAAGGAAGATGTGTTTGTAGGAGGAGGAAGCGGTCAGGCTGCGGCTGTTTATATTCAAACGGGAGTCAATTTATTTGTAAAGAAAACGAGTCCGGCCTTTGAATCGGATAAAATGTTAGCGGATGCAGCTGCTGCTTTTTTTGATGTCGATCATGATGGAGATGTTGACCTGTATGTTGCCAGTGGGGGATATCATTCATTAACTCCAGATGACGATTTACTTCAGGATAGATTGTATATAAATGACGGGAAAGGAAATTTTTATCGAAAGAAAGATGCACTGCCTTCAATGCTATCAAGTAAAAGTTGTGTCCGTGTAGGTGATCTTAATAAAGATGGGAATCCGGATTTATTTGTCGGTGGGCGCGTAGTGCCAGGTCGTTACCCTGAAACACCTCAAAGCTTTATTCTCGTCAACGATGGGAAAGGAAAATTTTCGGATCAAACTAAAACTATTGCCCCGACATTGCAGCAAGCAGGGATGATTACAGACGCTTTATGGATTGATGTAAATAATGATCAACAGCAGGATTTGATTGTGGCAGGCGAGTGGATGCCTGTTTCTGTTTGGATTAACAAAAGTGGAAAGCTGGAAAACCAAACACAACACTACTTTGGAAAAGAGCAAAAAGGATTCTGGAATAAAATTATAGCGGGTGACGTGAACGAAGATGGTAAACCTGATTTTGTGGTTGGTAATTACGGCATCAACACACAATGCAAAGTTTCAGATGAGCAGCCTGCAGAGCTTTATTCTAAAGATTTTGACAGCAATGGTGCGGTTGACCCAATCTTTTGCTTTTACATCCAGGGGAAAAGTTATCCGTTTGTGACGCGTGATGAGCTGTTGGAACAGCAGGGAAGGTTTCGCAAGAGATTCAATAATTACGCAAGCTACGCAGACATGACAGTTTCTGAAATTTTCACTGCGGACGAGTTGAAGTCAACACAACATCTATCTGCTAATAACCTCTCAACTACACTTTTTTTGAGTACTGCTGGAGATAACTATACGATATCACAGCTGCCCATAGAAGCACAAGCTTCGCCAATATTTACGGCCATACTTTTAGACGTTGATAAAGACGGTCATCAAGACTTATTACTCTGCGGTAATATTTCAAAAATGAAAGTGAGAATCGGGAAAATGGACGCAAACTATGGTGTACTACTAAAAGGGGATGGCCGAGGAAATTTTAAATACATCAGCCAGTTGCATTCTGGATTTAAACTTCAGGGTGATGTGCGGAGTGTGATTGAGCTAAATGGTACATTGATTTTTGGAATAACCGGACAACCTTTGAAGGCTTATCGAAATCAATGACGAAGAATTATGAATAAGACATTGAAAAGAGGCAAACCTGTTTTGATTCTAATGATGGCAAGTTTGCTTACTACTTGCAACCCTAAGAAAGTTATTTCAGAAAAGGAAGTGCCACAGGCATGGGCGCAGATGACATTGTTTATTGTCAAAGGAACACCAGCCAACACACCCACGTTTGCCTCGCGTAGTTTTGGATATATTGGTCTTACCATGTATGAGTCGATTGTTCATGGTTATCCAACGCATCTTTCAATGAAAGGTCAGCTCAATGGCTTGGATAGTTTGCCGCAACCAGTACCTGATCAAGAATACAATTGGATTTTATCGTTGAATGCAGCTGAGGCCAGTATCCTCAGAGATATTTACATTCAAACATCGGATCAAAACAAATTGAAAATCGATTCGTTGGAAAAAAGAATTTATGAACAGTTTAGTCACTTCTCCGATAAACAGACCTGCGATCGATCTGTCGCATATGGCAAAAGTATTGCCGAATCGATTTTCAAATGGTCGCTGTCTGATGGAGGTCATCGTGGGTATCTAAATAATTTCGATAAGAAGTTAATAATCGAATACAAACCGGGTAGATGGGAGCCGCCTTTGTATGGCCAGACCTTCAGCCATTTTCCGCTTCATCCATATTGGGGAAGGAATAGAACGTTTGTTCCTGACAACGCGCGAATGCCAGTCCCGGAGATGATATCTTATGATACGACTAAAAATTCCGAATACTACAAGCAATATGAGCGCGTGTACAAAAAAAGCAAGTCACTGACGGAAGAAGAAAAGGAAACAGCTTTGTGGTGGAACGATGATCCCAACGAAACGTTTACTCCACCGGGGCATTCCTATAACCTTGCCCTGCAAGTAGTAATGTTGAAGAATTCAGACGTGATTGAGAGCGCGGAAACTTTTGCGAAAACAGGCATGGCTGTTGCCGATGCTTTTATCAACTGCTGGAAATGGAAGTATCATTATATGTCAGAGCGGCCTTCGAGTTTTATCACGCGTCATATCGATAGTCAATGGGAGTCTTTCTGGCCTGATCCTCCTTTCCCGGCTTTTCCTTCTGGCCATGCCACACAAGCTGGCGCGGCAGTTACGGTGCTCGCAGAAATGTATGGAGATACCATTAAAGTCACGGACTTTGCTCATCAGAGTCGATTGCCGGATGAACTAAGAAATGTGAAGTTCAAACCCCGATCTTTTACCTCTTTTTGGGCGATTGCTGTTGAAACAGCTGACTCCAGGTTTTTTGGAGGAATACATTCGCCACAAGATAATGATGTTGGTCTTGAACAAGGCAAACAGATTGGGCGGCACGTGAGTCAATTAAAGTGGCATAGAAAATAATTTAAATATTCTGAAGCATATCGGTTTGTGAGCTTACAAGAGGAAATGATTTAAAATTTTATTGGGAAAATGACGAGGTGTATACTTATAACTTTTTTTATAGCGATTGGAATAATGCAATCATCCATTGCTCAGAAGTTCACAGATGTAACAAAGCAGGCAGGCATTCAACATCAGTTTGTTGTGTATGAAGGAATGTTTGGTGGCGGAGCTTGTGTTCTTGACTTTAACAACGATGGGTTTGAAGATATTTTCATCACCAGCGGTATGGATGATGATGTGCTATACCAAAATAATGGTAATGGCACATTCAAAAATGTATATCAGGGATCTGGTTTGGAAACTAGCGCTCACTATGTGACACAAGGTGTCGCGGCTACAGATGTTAACAAAGATGGATGGGTAGATATTTTTATCACTACCATCAATTCCAGAGACAGCGTAAAGAAAATTCCCCGGGCTGAAAATCTTTTCTTTTTAAACAATGGGAATGGCACCTTCAGAAACGTTACGAAAGAATTTAAAATCGACCGGTTGATGTCTTTTAGTACTGGAGTGAGCTTTGGCGATTTTGATCAGGACGGCTATTCAGATATATATGTTGGGAACTATTTCAAAAACTATGAAGGAACTTTAACTGCAATCAATGACGCAACCATTGTGAATGCAAACCAGACTACGGAAGGATATTTGCTTCGAAATGTAAATGGGAAATATTTCAACAACGTTTATTCCGACTACAAACTCAATTACAAGGGCTTTGGGTTTGGTGGGGTATTTACCGATTATGACAATGATCATGATCTGGATTTGTTTGTCCATCATGATTTTGGCTATAAAGCATCCCCTGACTTTTTACTGCGAAATGATTACCCGAAAGACCATTTCACCGATGTGAGTAAAGAGATGAACATGGATTTGAAAATCAACTCTATGGGAACTGCGATTGGCGACTATAACAACGATGGTCTTTTGGACTACTACATCACCAATATTCGCTTTAATCGATTGATGGTAAACCAGGGAAAAGATAAACCCTTCATTGAAAAATCAAAGGAAGCCGGGCTAGCTGCTGTGTCAATTAGTTGGGGTGCCAATTTTGCAGACTTTGATCACGACACAGACCTCGATCTTTTTGTTGCCAATGGTGATCTGAACCCAAATGATAATCCGATAAGTGATTATTATTTCAGAAATGACAATGGACACTTCACCGAGATTGCTTGGAAGAATGGATTACAAGATTATGGTGTGGGGCGAGGTGCTATAGCATTTGATATGGACAATGATGGAGACCTTGACCTGTTGGTGGTAAATCAAAAGCCAGTCATGCAGTATCCTGTGCTTTCGGAAACAAAATTGTATCGAACTGATTCAGTTGATGGCAACTGGCTCAAAGTAAAATTAAAAGGAACTGAATCTGATCCTCAGGGAATTGGTTCGCGTGTGAAAGTTGTGATTGGTAAAACAAGAATGATCCGTGAGATTGACGGAGGATCAAGCCATCTATCACAAAATTCAACAATTGCTCACTTTGGTTTAGGAACAGCAACCGTTGTTGATTCTTTGATTGTAACCTGGGTAGGGGGTAAACAACAAATTTTAACACAGCAGAATGTAAATTCTTTATTAACTATTGTTGAAGCTCCAGGAGTGAAGAAATCCAATCAGTGGATTTACGCAATCATTATACTTGCTGCGGTCTGTGGCGCTATTTTATTTTTGATTTTCAGGGCGAGACGATAGATAGGCTTTTAGAGACGCAGGAAGGGAAATAAAGTAAACCAAGGCTAGTTCAATAGAATGGGTCAAATATCCAATTAAATACGATTGAATGAAATAAATCGGCAGAGCAAGAAAAATTCCCGCAGCGAATCGAACAGAAAATTTCATCTGATCTTCTTTTATGAGAGAAGTGATCGATTCTATGAGCTGCTTTAAGAAAAAATGATTGACTCTAAAGTAGAACGAATTTGATTGTGAAAGGATCGTAGTAGGCCTGATCGTTCTTTGAGAACTTTCAGAAACGGATGGATAACTGTCGGCTATTTTTTGATCTTCTTTTAACTGCTGAAATAAATCAGGATGAAGACTTCGGTGACCTAATAGGTGATTTAGTCTTTCGTTATAACCATCTTTCTCAATATGAAGAATGAGTGAATTCATCTTTTCCCAAATAAGCTTTAGCATTTCTTCGGACGACTTCCCATTGGAAAAATCTCTAAAAGAAATGGCCTCCCCGAAGCTAACTAATGCCGTTCCTCCAAATCCCTTTGTCTCTAAACTGTACTGAATCCCTATAGGCACTATTTTTAAATTGAGGGAGACATCAGATTTTAAGGCGGCTTCCCCGATTCTTAAAAAGCCCTTTTGGAGCTGAGGTAAATAATTGTGATACGAGTTGTCGCCTTCCGGAAAAATTAGCACAGAGTTTCCGCGAGCTAACAGTTCGGCACATTTGTTTATCATATCATCGTTTTTACGAAGTGTTCCATAGCCATCGCGAAAGCGATAGATTGGAAGCATTTTGAAACGACCAAGAAGAAAGGACGACCATTTTTTTTTGAATACCTCTCCGCGTGTCAGAAACCAGGGTTTATGATCTATGCTACATGCAATGAGAATAGCATCCAGAAAAGCATTCGGATGATTGGCAACGAAAATAGTTGGAGCTTGCGGTAATGGGCTTGAGAAATGAACTTGCCATTTTCTGAAAAAGAAATTAAGCGCAGTACGGCAATAGAATTTCAGTGCGGTGTATAACATCAGCCGATGCGCTTGCTCTTATAGCCGAGTTGCGTTAATACTTGCACGGCTTTGTCGCGCCAGTCGCCCTGCAAAATGATTTCGCGGTCTTTTACTGAGCCACCAATGCCGAGTTTTGTTTTCAGCGACTTTGCAAGCGTTTCAAGGTCCCCAGTTTTTCCCGTGAAGCCGGTCACCAATGTTACCTGCTTTCCGGCCCGTCCGCTTTTATCCAATAACACCCGAAGGTTTTGTTGCTGTGCAGGAAGAGTTTCTCCTTCTTCTGTTCCTTCGTATTGAAATTCAAAATCTTTGTTGGTAGAATACACAACTCCATCGCGGTGTTTCCAATCGTTTTTCTTGGCCATGATTTTAAAATTTATGTACGTTCATGAAAATGACATTGAGCAGGATGAGTAGAAAATTTACTATCCCAAGGTTAAATCTGAATTCCACTCCTTTCCAATAAAAAGTACCGAGAAGTGCCGTAATCAGAAGCACGAAGGGGGCAAAGATAAAATTTCCATACAAGGATAAATCTAAATTCATTCTCGTATGGTTTGCTTTGTCTTCAATTTCGCAGGGGATTGATAGTAATGTTGATTTATAAACATAAACTGCAGCACTGGATATTTTTCGATTCGTTTCCTGGTCAACCGTTAATACGCCACCGTCATTAAGTTTGTATTTATACATTCGTCCAAACCTGCCATCCTTTACATTAAAGTTTACAATGCTAACGTCCTTTTTTTCTTTCGGGATGGAGTAGTCCGCGATTAGTAATGCTGAAAAGAGTAAGGCGATTCTTGATATTGCTAATGCGTACTTTAGGTTTTCGGCCATCAGTGCAATGAGCTCCTCTTTTTTTGAAGGCCTTCGTACTCTGGTTCCCTCCGGTTGAGGTCGGTAGCGTGGATCGCGGTGGGGTTTGGGCTGTGCGGGTTGTTCTATCGGAACACCTAGCAGCATTTGGTCATATAATACTTTTCTTTGGGCGTCTCCCAGTACCTCATACGCCTCGTTTACTTCTTTGAAGATGGCTTCGGCCTCTGGTGAGGAATTTTTGTCGGGGTGAAACTGAAGGGCGAGCCTGCGGTAAGCTTGCTTGATATCCTCCTCACGCGCATAAATATTGAGCCCCAATATGAAGTAGTAATTTTTCACCCGCTGGTAGTATTAAGCAAATTTAAAAAAAATAAACCCGCCCTTTTCGAGGGCGGGCTTAGTAGGGGTTTGTGTTGAATTGATTAGTGCTTTACCACAAAAGTGAGTACAGGTCTTTTTGCATGACCTACCACATCTTCGGCAATGCTTCCTGCCATTACGTGTGCGAAGCCTGTACGTCCGTGCGTAGCCATTGCAATCATATCTGCGTCAATGCTATCGGCAAAGTAAATAATACCCTCTTCTTCCGAAATGTCGTTGTAAACATTGATGGTGAAATTCTTCAGACCAAGCGACTTAGCAAATTTGTTCATGTAATCTTTCACAACGCGATCGCGCTGAAAATCACCAGGTGTATTGATACGTACAAGATGAATCGTGCTGTCGTAAAGAGCCTGGGCACGCTTCACGATGCGCGAGAATACTTCTTCATCTTTTGACATTGCAGTGGCATACACGATGTTTTTGAATTCTGAAGTAGCAGGCTTTTTATGCACTGTTAATACAGCGCAATGAGAATGACGAACTACCTTTTCGGTGTTGGTGCCAATCACCATTTCTTCCAGTTTGGTATGACCGCGTGTACCCATTACCACCAGGTCAACTTTCTGCTCAGCGATAATAGCATTCATTCCATGAAATGGATTTCCTAAACGCAATTCACCGATGATCTTCACATCACCAAATTTTGGGGTTTGCACAAAGGCTTCTAATTGCTTTTTTGCTTTCTCAAGAAGTTTATATGTAAAGAGGCGGTCTTCCCAATTTCCTTTTTGCCATTCGCCCGTAATGCGGTACGATTCAGGAGTGGCTTCTTCCACTACATGGAGTGCAATGATATCGGCTCCGTCTTTCTTGGCAATGTCATACGCTACTTCAAAAGCTGTGATAGATGTTTTAGAAAAGTCTACCGGCACAAGTAATTTTTTCATATATGAATGTTTGAGTGAAGCTAAGATAGGTAAATATAATTGATTTTGACACTTCAAAGAAGAGCACTTTCCAAAACTTAAACTATGACAAATGTCAGTGGCGTACTTTTTTCTTGGTGAAATAGATAAAGAAAATGGTGGAGATGCCCAACAGATAAGGATAGTACAGTTTGTCTAAAATCGCCACCGGAGAGATAGCCTGATGCGCTACAGCTACTGCTGCCAGAATCTGAGCTCCATAGGGAAGTACACCTTGTACAACACATGATACAGTATCCAGTATACTGGCGCTTCTGCGGGGATCAATCTCATTCTTGTCCACAATATTTTTAGCCAACGGTCCTACAATTAAAATTGTGATGGTGTTGTTTGCCAACGTTGCATTAACAAGCGCTGTTAACAATGCAATACCAAATTCTCCGCTACGCGCACTGCTTACCCGCCTGGAAACGTGCGAAAGAATAAAGTCGATACCACCATAAAATTTGATGAGTTGAACAACCCCACCTATGAGGATGCAGATGATACTCAGTTCAAACATGGAAGCCATGCCTTCGTTGAGCGAAGAAACCATTGGCCAGATACCCAGGTCGCTAGTGAATAAACCGATACCAGTTGTAATTACAATTCCTGAAATCAAAACCCAAATCACATTCAATCCCAACAAGGCTGATCCAAACACGAAGAGATATGGAATGATCTTCACGATCGAGTAGCTTTTATTTACATCGATCGCCTGAGGCAGATCGCTGCTGATTGAGTAAATGATAAAGGTGACGATGGCTGCAGGCAGGGCAATCCAAAAGTTCACTTTAAACTTGGCGCGCATCTCTACGTTTTGTGTTCGCGTTGCCGCGATGGTAGTATCCGAAATCATTGAGAGGTTATCCCCAAACATAGCACCCCCCACTACTGCGGCAAGACTTATTGACAAGGTATCAGGGATGGAGTCATTAATACCAACTGCTATGGGGGCGAGCGCTACCACTGTTCCCACCGAAGTGCCAAGAGATAAAGAAATGAAGCAGGCCGTTAAAAATAGTCCACCGAATAAGAACCTTGGCGGGACGTAAGACAACGCGAAATTAACTGTGGAGTCTACTGCTCCGATACTTTTGCTCAAACTTGCGAATGCACCTGCCAACAGAAAGATCAGGATCATGAGCATGATACCTGAATCGCCTGCTCCTTTAGAAAACTCTTCCGTTTTATCGTGAAATGAAATTTTGGGATAAAGAATAAAGCCGCAGATAACAGATATTAAAAACGCTACTACGATGGGCATTTTATAAAAATCGTTCAGCACAAGCGAAGTGACCAGGTAGAGAACGATGAACAAAAGCAGCGGCAACAGCGCCCAGAATTTAGATTTAAACATATTGGTGATCAGCAATGAATGACAAATGAATGAATTGCCCTTAACATAAGAAAACAAAAAAGCCTCAAGTTTTTCAAACTCAAGGCTTTCCAGGTTTCGGTTGGAGGTTCCGAGCGGATTCGAACCGCTGTAGGAGCTTTTGCAGAGCTCAGCCTAGCCACTCGGCCACGGAACCTTTTGCTGATGCAAAACTAAAAAAACAAAATGGTTTTCCTAAAAAAAGAAAGTGGCCCGAGAGCCACTTTCTTCAAAAAGATTTACAAGAGCCGATTAATTGTTGCCTTTCATCTTCTCTTTCAATGCACTCAATGCTTCAAGGTCGCCAAGAGTTGATTTCTCGCTCTCCTGGTTGATCTTGTCGATTGACTTGGTTTTGGTAGTAGCTGCTTTCTTTTTAGGAGCTGCGGCTGCTGCCTTCTCTTCTTCTGCAGACCACATAGCCTTTAAGCTCAATGTGATGCGTCTGTCATCTTTAGAGAATTCCAATACCTTGAAGTCATATGCTTCTCCTACTTCAGCCTTGGAATTATCTTCCTTCGCAAGGTTTTTCAAAGAGCAGAATCCTTCGATACCGTATGGTAATTCAATTACCACACCTTTATCATTCTTGCTAAGGATTGTTCCTTTCTGAACTGACCCCACAGTGAAGATGGTTTCGAATGTATCCCAAGGATTTTCTTCCAGGTGCTTATGGCTAAGAGCCAGTCTGCGGTTGGTAGCATCCAACTCAAGCACTTGTACTTCAATTGATTCACCTACTTTAGTGAATTCTGAAGGGTGCTTGATTTTCTTCGTCCAGCTCAAGTCTGAAACGTGTACCAATCCATCGATGCCTTCTTCCAATTCGATGAATAAACCGAAGTTGGTAAGGTTGCGCACGATGCCTTTGTGGCGTGTGCCCACTGCATACTTAGAAAGAATTTCTTGTCTTGTCCAAGGATCTTCAGTCAATTGCTTAATGCCAAGGCTCATCTTGCGCTCGTTGCGGTCGATTGTTAACACAACAGCTTCGAGTTCATCGCCTACTTTCAGGAAGTCCTGAGGGTTTCTCAAGTGTTGGCTCCAGCTCATTTCACTTACGTGGATCAAGCCTTCAACACCAGGTTGCAATTCAAGGAACGCGCCATAATCAGCTACGTTTACAATCTTGCCCTTCACTTTAGAACCTACAACTACATCTGCTGCCAATGAATCCCAAGGATGAGGCGTCAATTGCTTCATGCCCAAAGAAATTCTCTTCTTGTCTTCATCGAAGTCAAGAACAACCACTTTCACCACCTGGTCAAGTTTTAACAACTCTTCAGGGTGGTTGATACGGCCCCATGAAATATCAGTGATGTGGAGCAATCCATCTACACCACCAAGGTCGATGAATACACCGAAGTTGGTCATGTTCTTGATCACACCTTCCAATACCTGTCCTTTTTCAAGGTTGGTAAGGATAGCTGCTTTCTGTTGCTCAAGATCTTTCTCGATCAGCACCTTGTGAGATACTACCACGTTATCGTTGGTGTAGTTGATCTTCACTACTTTCACCTCGATTGACTTATTAACATAAATATCGAAATCGCGGATAGGCTTCACATCGATTTGCGAACCAGGCAAGAATGCTTCGATGCCAAATACATCTACAATCAAACCACCTTTTGTTCTGCGCTTCACGAAACCTTCAATCACTTCATCTTTGTCAAGTGCAGTCTGAACATACTCCCAGCCTTTCACCAGTTTCGCTTTTCTGCGAGACAAGATCAATTGGCCCATCGCGTTTTCGCGCTCTTCGATGAAGAGGTCAACCAGGTCACCAATTTTCAAGTTGGGCATGTCTTTGAATTCAGCCAATGGCACAAGGCCGTCTGACTTAAATCCGATATTCAAGATCACATCGCGGTCGTTGATTCCTACCACGGTGCCTTTTACAACTTCACTTTCAGTAACTGAAGCGATCGCTCCGCTGTAAAGGTTGTCAAGGGCTTGTCTTTCCTTAGATGAGTAGCCTTCGCCAAATCCTTTTTTGTCGTAAGCATCCCAGTCAAAGCTTTCCAAAGAGATGTTGCTGGAAGTAGCGGCTTTGCGGGCTGTTACGTCCTTAATCATACGGCTGATGCCTTCTTCTTCTTCTCTTTTCTTTTGAGCTTTGAAGGCGGCCAACTCGTCTTGTTCCAATTCAGCTTCAGCAGTTTTTACGTCTACATTGGCCTCAGCGCCTTTTACCGCCAGACCTTTTTTAACTACTCCTTCGCCTTTTGGGGTTTTGGATTCTTTTGGTGAATCCTTTTGAATTTTTGCCATAAAATTTGCCCTGATTACTTGATGCAGGCTGGGCCATCCTGCAGCAATTTTTGTTAAACATTGCTGTTTTAATCAAAAAACAGCCCTGCTGGTTTCAGCAGGGCTGCAAATGTAGGAAAAAATTCAATTTTAATACCTTATTATCAATGCCTTCCGCGACCGCCACCACCTGCATGCCCGCCACCTCCACCACCAAGACCTCCTCTATTGCCACCCCCGACATGTTGCCAGTTTTGTTGATGAAACTGGTTTGCCCGGAAATGGTTAAAATCCTGGTGATTGAAGTTGTTTCCATTATTATGGATTGAATTGCGAAATCCTTGATTATTTGGCCTTGCGTTCCTGAAATTGTTAATTCTATTGTCTTGTCTGATGGTATTCCGGTTGATAGTGACATTATTGGTTCTTGAGAAGTGGTTGAATACGTCTCTGTGAAAACTGTTGTAAACATTCACACGGTTTACAATTGTGCGATGCGTGTTGTAATAAGTATTGCAGAATCCATAATAACGGGGGTACCTTCTATAACCGTAGCTAAAAAACCAGTTTGAGTAAAAACGTGAAGGCATTCCAACTACTACTACATTGCCGCCAGCACCAAGATAGAAACCTGTGTAATAGTAAAGTGGGCGAGGGTACCACATGGCATACGAATACCAATAAGGGTAGCCAAACCAATATGGGTAAGGGTATGGGCTGTAGTATCCATAACCTCCATATCCATTGTAATAGTTATTTACAACAGTAGGTTGTTTTTGATTCTGAGCTTGCTGATTGTCGTAAGAGGAATCTCCATTCGCTGAGTAGCTGTCTGCAAATTCCTGAGACGACTTCTTCATTTCTTCCTGCAGCTGAGGATCACTCTCTACTTTCTTTTTGTATTCATCCAGATCCTTTTGGTCTTGTGCAGTTACTTGGGCATTCACCTCGTCTAATTTTTTTCGGGTACCTTCTGGATCATTCTTATATGCTTCACCAAGGCTTACAACAAGGTTGATGTGTTCGGTCAGTAAGCTCATCACATCGGGCATGCCTACTATCTTTTTATAATCTGACTGAACATCGGAGGGTCAGCTTTCCTTGCTTTTTTACAACGCTTCCTGCGAAGCCTGGTAGGTTTTGTCCATCGATGGGAATTATTACAATCGCGAAGGAA